>JBBIIQ010000216.1:0-3324 GCA_037446405.1 Armatimonadota bacterium
GAACTGGCGGAGTGGGCGGTGGCGCACCGCCGCGCCCTGGCCCCGCGGTCCTCGCGGCGGCCGCAGGCGGCCACGGCGGCGGCGCTGCGGATCGGCCGGGAGCTGCTGGACGACATCGACACCTTCTGCCATGCCATCGGCGAGATGGTGGCTGCCCTGCAGGCGTCGGCGCTGGATCCCGACGAGGTGGAGGAGGAAGCCCTGGGGATCATCGAGGGTTTCCTCGCCTGGACCAATCTGATGGCCGCGCAACTGGGCATCACTCGCAACCTCAAGCCGCAGACCCTCTGGTTCGAGCGCTAGCAGACAGCTTCGAGCGCCAGCAGACGGCTTCGAGCGCCAGCAGACGGCGCCTGGCGGAGTCTCCCCCCGACGGTCCCGGACGGCGCCGGACGGCGGGCCTATCCCTCCGGGGCGGAGGTGTCCTTCGCGCGCAGCGCCGCCAGCACGCGCTCTGCGGTCACGGGCAGCTCGCGGATGCGCACTCCCACCGCATCGTAGATGGCGTTGACGATGGCCGGCGCCGTGGGCAGCAGCGCGGGCTCCCCCACCCCTTTGGCGCCGAAGGGCCCGCTGGGATCCGGCACCTCCACCAGGTCCACCACCATGGGGGGGACGTCCATGGCGGTGGGGACGAGGTAGTCGGCGAACTTGGTGTTGAGCACCTGCCCGCCCTGGACCACCATCTCCTCGCTGAGGGCATAGCCCATGCCCATGGCCATGCCGCCCTGGATCTGCCCCTCGACCAGCAGCGGATTGATGGCCCGCCCGCAGTCGTGCACGGCGACAAGCCGCAGCACCCGCACCTCGCCGGTCTCCGTGTCCACGTCCACCTCGGCGATCTGTGTGGCGTAAACGTACGTGTTGTAGGGCTTGCCCTGGCCCGTTTCCGGATCGAGGAAGGTCGTCGGCGGGTTGTACGAACCGGCGCCGATGGGAGGGCGGCCCTTCACCGCCTCAGCCTTCCGCGCGATCTCCGCCAGGGGGACACGCCGCTCGGGCAGGTCGCGCACCAGGATCCACCCACCGCGGCTCTCTAGCCCCTCGGGACCGATACCCAGCTCCTCGGCCGCCACCTCCAGGAGGACCTGCCGGGCCTGGGTGCAGGCCCGCAGGATGGCGTTGCCCGCGATGTAGGTGACGCGGCTGGCCACCGAGCCCAGGTCCATGGGCGTGTGCAGCGTGTCGCTGGTGACCATGGTGATCCGCTCCAGGGGGACGCCCAGCGCGTCCGCCGCGATCTGGGCCAGCGCGGTGGTGGAGCCCTGCCCCACGTCCGCCGCACCGGTCCAGACCACGGCCGAGCCGTCCTGGTTCACCTTGACGAACGCGGCACTGGGATTGGCATACGCGGTGAAGCCGATGGGATAGGCCATCCAGGCGACCCCGCGACCCCGCTTGCGCACTAGCGCGCCCTCCCTTCCGGCTCCCACCCCGCCTGCGCCAGCGCCCGCCGCAGCGTCTGCTCCAGCGTCACCCGCTCCAGCACCTGACCGGTGGGCAGGCGCCCACCGTCCCGCAGGCCGTTGCGCAGGCGGAAGGCGATGGGATCCATGCCCACGGCCGCCGCCACGGCGTCGGTGTGGCACTCGTAGGCAAACCCCACCTGGGGCACCCCAAACCCCCGCATCGCCCCGCCTACCGGGTTGTTGGTGTAGACCAGGTAGCCGTCGATCCGCACGTGGGAAATGGAGTACGGCCCGGCGGCGTGGATGGAGGCCTTGGCCAGGGTGGAGGCCCCCCAGGAGACGTAGGCGCCGCAGTCGCTGATGATCTCCACCGCCCGGGCGAGCAGCGTGCCGTCGCGGCGCACCCCCGTGCGGTAGCGCATGCGGTAGGGGTGGCGCACCGTCGTCGCCTGGAACTCCTCCTCCCGGGTGAACACCATCTTCACCGGGCGGTGAGTCTTCAGGGCCAGCAGGGCGATCCAGGGCTCCAGGGTCATCTCGTTCTTTCCCCCGAAGCCGCCGCCGACCCCGGTGGCGATGACGCGGACGCGGTGCTGCGGCATCGCCAGGACCCTGGCCGTGTCTGCCGCCACGAGGAAGGGCCGCTGCACCGAGGAGTGAATGGTGATGGCGCCGTCGGCGGCGGGAATGGCCAGGCCGGCGTGCGGCTCCAGGTGCGCGTGCTCCACGAACGTGGTGGTGAACTCCTCCTCCACGACCAGGTCGGCGGCGGCGAAGCCCGCATCCACGTCCCCCTGGCGGATGCGTACGTGCTCCGCCACGTTGCTGCCCTGGTGCAGGCGGGGGGCGTCGGGGCGCATGGCCTCCACGGGGTCGAAGACGGCCGGCAGCGGCTCGTAGTGCACCACCACCCTGGCCGCCGCCTCCTCCGCCTGCCGCAGGGTCTCTGCGGCGACCACCGCCACCGCCTCCCCCACGTGGCGCACGCGGTCCTCCGCCAGGACCGGCTGGTCCTGGTGCGTGAACCCGTAACGGTTGCGCGGCACATCCCGGGCCGTGATCGCCGCCCGCACGCCGGGGGCGGCCAGCGCGGGCAGGAGGTCGATGCCAACGATGCGGGCGTGGGCGTGGGGGCTGCGCACGGCTTTCGCCCAGAGCATCCCGGGGGCCCGCATGTCCTCCCCGTAGAGGACGCGCCCGGTGACCTGGAGGAGGGCATCGTGCCGGCTGACGCGCCGCCCGACGGCCTGGGGCGGGGCCTCCTCGACGACAAGCGGAGGGGCGGGGCGGGTGATGGTCGTCATCCGGCCTCCCCCCCGGCCGCAGCCTCCGCGGCGGCCAGGACGGCCTCCACGATCTTGACGTAGCCGCTGCAGCGGCACAGGTTCCCCGCGATGGCTTCCCGTACCGCCTCCTCCCGGGGATGGGGATCGCGGGCCAGCAGCGCCGCCGCCGACAGGAGCATACCCGGGCCGCAGAAGCCGCACTGCAGCGCGCCGTGCTCCACGAATGCCTGCTGCAGGGGATGCAGGCGGCCGGGCTGCCCGAGCCCTTCGATGGTCACCACCTCCCGCCCCTGCGCCTTTACCGCCAGCAGCAGGCAGCTGCAGACGGGGCGTCCGTCCAGCAGGACCGTACACGCCCCGCAGTCGCCGGTGCCGCAGCCGATCTTCGTCCCCAGCAGCCCCAGGCGCTCGCGCAGCACCCAGACCAGGCTCTCGTCAGCCTCCACCGCCGTCGTCACGGGCTCGCCGTTCAGGCGGAAGCTGAGCTCACGGGGCATGGTTCCATCCCCCTTCCCGGGCCCGCTGCACGGCGCGCTCCAGGGCGCGCCGCACCAGCACGCGGGAGAGGTGTCGGCGGAAGTCCGCGGAGGCGCGCATGTCGGAGATAGGCTTCGTCTCCCGCGCCGCCG
>JBBIIQ010000217.1:0-3323 GCA_037446405.1 Armatimonadota bacterium
CGCAGCGGCTCCAGGTGCTGCGGCGCGACCGCGCAGATCACGCGCGTGCCGCCCTCGCCGAACAGGGCCGCGGCATCGCCGGGACCGGGCAGGGTGACCTCGGCGCCCCGGCCGAGGATGAGGCAGCACTCCGCCAGGGCCACGGCTACTCCCCCGGCGCTGACGTCGTGGGCGGAGGCCACCAGGCGGCGGCGGACCGCCTGGCGCACGCAGGCGATGGTCCGCACGGCGGCCTCAAGGTCGGGGCGGGGAAACCCTGGAGCGAGCGCGCCCCACAGCACCCGTGCGTAGAGCGATCCGCCCAGGCCGGGCGCGGCGGACCCCAGCAGGACCAGCAAGTCCCCCTCGTGCACGAGCGCCGGGGCGTCCACCTCCGGCACGCGTCCCACCATGGCGACCACAGGCGTCGGCAGGATCGGGCCGCGGGGCCCCTCATTGGAGAAGGAGACGTTGCCCCCCACGACCGGCACCCGCAGCGCCCGGCAGGCCGCCGCGATGCCCTCCACCGCCTGGGCGAAGGCCCAGAACACCTGTGGGTCCTCGGGGCGGCCGAAGTTCAGGCAGTCGGTGACGGCCAGCGGCTCCGCGCCGGCGCAGGCCAGGTTGGCCGCCGCCTCCAGCACCGTGGCCAGCCCGCCGCCGTAAGGGTCGACCGCACACCACCGCCCGCAGCCATCCACCGTCAGCGCCAAGCCCGCCGGAGCCAGCTCGGGCAAGCGCAGGACGGCGGCCCCCCGGCCGGGGCGGACGACCGTGCGCACCTGGACCATGTGGTCGTACTGCTCGTAGATCGGTGCTGCGCTGGCCACTTCCGGTGCCGCTAGCAGCGCCAGCAGCGCCTCTTCCGCGCGGACGGCGCGTGCCTCGGGGGGAGTCGGAGCCGGGGCCGGGGCCGGGACGACGTGCCGCGCCGGGGCATGCGTCAGCAGTTGCGCGGGCAGGTCGGCCACCGTGATGCCGCCGGCCCGCGCGCGAAACCGTCCGTCTGGGGTCACGCGGCCGACCACCTCCGCCTCCAGCCCCCAGCGGCGGTAGATGGCCGCCAGCGACGGCGCGTCGGCGGGGCGCACCACCAGCAGCATCCGCTCCTGCGACTCGGACAGCAGCACCTCGGCAGGCGCCAGGTCCCGTTCCCGCAGCGGCACCCGCTCCAGATCCAGGAGGACCCCGGTGCCGGCCCGGGCGGCCATCTCCGCGGCGGCGCAGGCCAGGCCGCCTGCGCCCAGGTCCTGCAGGCCCAGGACGCACCCGGTGGACAGCGCCTGCTGGGTTGCCTCGATCAGGCACTTCCCGGCGAACGGGTCGCCGATCTGCACGGCGGCGCGGTCCCGGACCTCGGCGGCGGCGTCCAGGACGCCGGAGGCGAAGGCCGCTCCGCCGATGCCGTCCCGGCCGGTGCGCGCGCCAGCGTAGAGGAGGGCCGCTCCGGGAGGGGCGGCCCGGCCGCGGACGATCCCGCCGGCGCGCACCAGTCCCAGGCAGGCCACGTTGACCAGCGGCGCCTCCGCGTAGGCGGGATCCGTGGCCAGCTCGCCCCCCACGGTGGGCACGCCGACGCTGTTGCCGTAGGCGGCGATCCCGGTCACAACGCCGCTAAAGAGGCGGCGGGCGCGGGGGTCGGAGAGCGGGCCGAAGCGCAGCGCGTCCAGCAGCGCCACCGGCCGCGCCCCCATGGCCAGGACGTCGCGGATGATGCCGCCCACGCCCGTGGCCGCGCCGTTGTAAGGGTCGACGGCGCTGGGGTGGTTGTGGCTCTCCATCTTCCAGACCAGCGCCCACCCTCCGCCAATGCCCACGACCCCGGCGTTCTCCCCCGGCCCCTGGAGCACGCCGTCCCCGCCTGCGGGCAGCCGCTGCAGGACCTGGCGGGAGTGGCGGTAGGCGCAGTGCTCGGACCACATCACCGCCAGGCACCGCGCCTCGACGGGGTTGGGCGGCCGCCCCAGCGCCGCGCGCACCGCCGCCTCGTCCTCGGGCCCCAGGCCGTATCGGGCCGCCGCTTCCGCCAGAACCGGAACCTCCGTGCGCGGCGGTGCCATCCCCCTCACCGCTCCCCGGCCAGGGAACGCAAGGCCGACTCGAAGAGGCGACGACCGTCCTCAGAGCCCAGCATCCCTTCTGCAGCCCGCTCCGGGTGGGGCATCATCCCCACCACGTTTCCGGCCGCGTTGCGCACCCCGGCGACGGCCCGTGCGGCGCCGTTGGGGTTGGCCCGCGGGTGTACCCGGCCGGCGGGGTCGCAGTAGCGGAAGACGACCCGTCCCTCCCGCTCCAGGGCACGCAGCACGACGGCCGGTGCCGTGTAGCGGCCTTCGGCGTGCGCCACCGGCATGCGCAGTACCTGGCCCGGACGCAGCCCCCGGGTGAACGGGGTGCGCACGCACTCGACGCGCACCCAGACGTCGCGGCAGACGAAGCGCAGGGTCCGGTTGCGCAGCAGCGCCCCGGGGAGCAACCCCGCCTCGGTCAGGATCTGGAACCCGTTGCAGATGCCCAGGATCGGCACGCCGCGGTCCGCCGCCGCACGCACCGCCGCCATCACCGGCGCGGTGGCCGCGATGGCGCCTGGCCGCAGGTAGTCCCCGTAGGAGAACCCGCCGGGTAGGACCACGGCGTCCAGCCCCTCCAGGGCGCGCTCCTCGTACCAGACCTCGCGCACGTCCTGGGCCAGCA
Organism: Armatimonadota bacterium; assembly: GCA_037446405.1. Classification (GTDB taxonomy): domain Bacteria; phylum Sysuimicrobiota; class Sysuimicrobiia; order Sysuimicrobiales; family Humicultoraceae; genus Humicultor. Next base: position 2,674 of record JBBIIQ010000217.1, read on the forward strand.
CGTGGCGCAGCACGTGGACGCAGTCGCGGTCGCAGTTGGAGCCGGGAAAGGTGACCACTCCCCAGATCACGGAGCCGCGCCTCCTGGCACCGCGTGCCGCTCCTCCTCGATCCGCCAGGTCTCGATCAGGGGGTTGGCCAGAAAGCGCGCGCACATCCCCTCTACGTCGGCGGGGCCGTCGGGGAGCACCAGCTCCAGGTACTTCCCCGCGCGCACCTCCTCCACGGTGAACCCCAGCGCCGCCAGCCCCTGGCGGATGGCCCGCCCCGGCGCGTCCAGCACGCCCGGCTTCAGCGTGATCACCACGCGCACCGTCCTCACGATCCCTCCTCCTGTAGCCCCTCACCCACCAGCCGCCGGTAGACCTCGCGGTAGCGCGCCGTCGTCGCCGCCACGACCTCGGGCGGCAGGGCCGGCGCGGGCGGCTCGCGGTTCCAGCCGATGCGGATGAGGTAGTCGCGGACGAACTGCTTGTCGAAGGGCTCCAGGCTGCCCCGGCGGTAGGCCGCGGCGTCCCAGTAGCGGGAGGAGTCCGGCGTCAGCGCCTCGTCGATGAGGAGCACGGCGCCGCCGGAGGTCAGGCCGAACTCGAACTTCGTATCCGCCAAGACCAGGCCGCACGCCACGGCGTGGTCGTGCGCGTACCGGTA
>JBBIIQ010000218.1:0-3305 GCA_037446405.1 Armatimonadota bacterium
CACTCCACGGTCAGACGGTCCGGATGTCGCGCGGCGAGGTACTGGCAGAGGGTCTTGGCGAAGGCGTGGGTTTCCTCGAAGGTGTAGCGGCGGGCGATGGGGACGTAGATGTGCAGCCCCGTCTTCCCGCTGGTCTTGACGAACCCCTGCAGCCCCAGGGTCTGCAGCAGCTCCCGCAAGAGCAGCGCCGCCTCCGTCGCCGCCGCGAACCCGGCGGGCGAGTACTGCGGGTCCTTCTCCCCCGGGCCCGCGGGTGGCCGCTGGCCTGTGGGGAAGATGTACGGGTCGATGTCGAAGACGAGGTAGTCCGGGTAGTTGAGTACGCTTTCGCGCAGGGCTTCCTCGGACGAGGCGAAGTCGATGTGCGGCGGCCGCCCGCGCCCCTCGCCACGCCGCTGCGGCGTGATACGGCTGTACCAGGGATGCATCTCGATGGCGCCGAGCTGGGCCAGCCAGAGCAGCGTGGCCAGGTCGTTGCACACCGGCGCGGCGTTGGCCGTCCTGCCGCGCTCGGTCCAGATGCGGGCCACGGTCACATAGGGCGGCGCGTCGGGGTAGTCCTTCTGGTGGAAGTCCGCCCCGTGGATGCCGTCGGGGAAGCGGCGCAGCGTCAGCGGGCGGTCGCGCAGGTGGGGAAGGATGGCCTCGTGCACCGCCAGGTAGTAGGCGATCAGGTCGCCCTTGGTCAGTCCCCGCTCCGGCCAGTAGACCTTGTCCAGGTTGGTGAACTCCACGGGCAGGCGGCGCCGCGCCAGTTCTGCCTCCAGGGCGGAGAGCATCCCGCCGCCCGTCCGCGGCCGGCGGGATGCCGCCAGCGCCTCCGCCTGGGGGGCCTGCGCCCGTCCCGCCGGCGGCTCTTCCCGGGTCTGGCCGTGGCGGGCGTGCAGGGGACGGACCTCCTCCAGCCGGCAGCTCCTGGGGTCGACCTGCGGCGCCATCCCCTGGAAGACGGGAAAGCGCAGCGACCCCTCATCCGTCCACTCCAGGTACTCCACCCGCACGACCAGCCGCGGCTCCGTCCAGGTGGCCGGCTCGTTGGTCCTGGGGACGGCGGCGAAGGGCGCCGTCGGTCGCTCCAGCGGACGCAGCGCGTCCAGCACCTCACGCAGCTCCTGCTCCCTGAACCCCCCACCCACATGCCCGATGTAGTGCAACTGTTCCCGGTCGTCGTACAGCCCCAGCAGCAGCGCACCGAAGTGGCTGCGGCGGCCGCGCCGTCCCCGCGTGAACCCGCCCACGACCGCGTGCAGGCTGCGGCGCATCTTCACCTTCACCCAGGCCCCGCTGCGCCTGCCAGGCTCGTAGGCACTGTCGCGGCGCTTGCCCACGATGCCCTCCAGCCCGTGCTGCCGGGCCGCGCGGTAGAAGGCCTGGCCCTCTTGCGGAAAGGCCTCGGTGATGCGCAGCGTGGGACCGGAGGGCACCGCCGCCTCCAGGATGCGGCGCCGCTCCTCCAGCGGACGGCGCGTCAGATCGTGGCCGTTGTAGTGGAGGATGTCGAAGAGGTAGTAGACGACGGGGACCTGGGCGCGGACGGCGTCCACCTCCGCGCCGCGCAGGTTGATCCGCTGTTGCAGGCGCTGGAAGCTGGGGCGGCCGGCGCTGTCCAGGGCGACGATCTCACCGTCCAGGACCGCATCGGGCAGGCCGGCGGCATAGAGGGCCTCCACCACCTCCGGGTACTGGTCGTTCATCGGGTTGAAGCTGCGGCTCTGCAGCAGCACGTGCCGCTGCGGGCCTTCCCGCCGGACCAGGGCGATGGCCCGCACCCCGTCCCACTTCGGCTCGAAGGACCACCCGGGATCGTCGAATGGTCTGGCGACCGGTCTGGCCAGCATCGGGGGGACCCGTTCCGGCATGGGGTCCCGGCCCGGGCGGTCCAGGCCCAGGCGGCGCAGCTCGCGGGGGACCTTCGGCGGGGCCGCAGGCGGCGAGGCGCTCCAGCGAGCCGGCGCTTCCCGCCGGATCTCTTCGATGGTGCGGCCGGACGCCACCGAGCGCGACGGTTGCGGCAGCGACCACCCGGGGACGGCCTCGGCGTCCCGCTTCTTGAACAGCAGCCAGTGGTTCCCCGCGTCCCGTGCGCCCCGCCCCGCCATCCGCGTCCGCACCAGGTGGAACTCCCCGCGCACCTTCTGCCCGTGTAGGACCACGGTCAGCGTGCCCCGGCGAAATCCCTCGTCCGGATCGCCCTGCAGCGATTCGTAGGTCCCCTGGTCCCAGACCATCACAGTGCCGGCACCGTAGTGTCCCTCGGGGATGACACCCTCGAAGTCCAGGTACTCCAGCGGGTGGTCCTCCACGGCCACGGCCAGGCGCTTCTCTGCCGGGTCCATGGAGATCCCCTTGGGCACCGCCCACGAGCGCAGCACTCCCGCCATCTCCAGGCGGAAGTCGTGGTGGAAGCGGGTGGCGTGGTGCTCCTGGACGACGAAGCGCAGCGGCCCGCGGCGCGGCCGCGCCCTCCCCGGGGGTTCGGGGGTGCGGGCGAAGCGCCGCCTGCGACGGTACTCCTCCAGCGGCACGGGCTACCCCAGCACCAGCGCGCGGAGCTGCTGCGCGTAGGCGGGCCCGGGTGTCCCCTCCTCGTGGGTGAAGTAGGCGTAGACGTCCCGCCCGCCCGCCAGCTCCCGGCCGACCTCCCTGGCCCAGGCCCGCAGGGCCGCCGGCGTGTACGTGGAGTGGTGCAGGCGCAGGTAGACGAAGGGCCCGACGAACTGCCGCACCGGCTCGTCCTCGTCGGATTCCATGATGGTCAGGGCGGTGTGCTGCTCCTCCAGCAGCGCGAACACCTCCTCCGTGTACCAGGAGGCGTGGCGGAACTCCACGGCGCGCGGCAGCGGCGGCAGCAGGGAGAGGAAGTCCCGCAGCAGGGGGACGTCCCGCCGCAGGGAGGGGGGGAGCTGGAAGAGCAGGGGACCGGCGCGCTCCGCCAGGACCGCCGCGCGTTCGAGCTGCAGGCGGACCAGCTCGTCCACGTCCCGCAGGCGGCGCGTGTGGGTGATCAGGCGGTTGGCCTTCATGCTGAAGCGGAATCCCCGCGGCGTCGCCTTGCGCCACTCCTCCACCTGGGCGGCCGGGGGGAAGCGGTAGAAGGTGGTGTTCAACTCCACCGTAGGGAAGACGCGGCTGTAGAAGCGGAGCATCTCGGCTGCCGGCAGACCTTCCGGGTAGAAGCTTCCCCGCCACTCAGGATAGCTGAAGCCGGAGGTCCCGACGTAGAGACGGGCGGGCATCGGAGGGAGGGCGACGGGCTAGCGGTGCCGCTCCCGCATGGCCGCCGCGGCCTGCGCCCGCGACGCGCC
>JBBIIQ010000219.1:0-3231 GCA_037446405.1 Armatimonadota bacterium
GATAGTCTGATGTTCTGCTATGTTTCGGGCGCTCAGCACGCTCAGCGGACGGAGGATCCTCAGCTCGCCCCACCGAGCGGGTGCCGCCAGCGGAGTCCCGGAAAGCGGCCGTAGTCCCGATCCGTGGTGATCCACTCACTCCCCGATTCGATAGCCAGCGCCGCCAGGTATGCGTCGGGAACCAGGTTGCCCTTGGCTGCAGCCGCGCGGCACAGACGCGTGAAGATCTCCCAGTGACGCGGTCCTGGTGAGACGAGGACACAGTTCGGCCGTTCGCGCAGCGCATGGGTGAAGGCCAGGGCCAATCGCATCGAGGTGGGCACTCTGAAGACGCGCGGATGGGTGACCACCCGGAGGAACCCGCTCAGGACCAGATCGGAGATCCCATAGGCGGCCTCGGAGACGATGGTGTCCTGCAGCCACTCCCGGTACGCGGTGTGGTCGGGGGCGTCCTCGCGGTGGGCATACACGAGGACGTTGGCGTCGATGAGTTGACATCAAGATGTCAAACTGCCGTATCCGCGTCACGGCATCCGTTGTGGAACAGCCAGCGTCGCGCACACCGCCTGGCGGCTTGCCAGATCTGGGGCGTCCACTCCACATATGCTATCATCCGGCCGTGCCGGCCACCTTCACCCAGCGCTTCCAGGTCCGCTTCGACGAGTGCGCCCCCGGCGGCACCGCGCGGGCCTCCGCCCTGCTGCGCTGCGTCGTCGAGACCGCCTTTGGCCATTCGGCGCAGGAGGGCTTCCCTCTGGCCTGGTATGAGGCCCGCGGGCTCTTCTGGCTGGTCCGCTGCGTGCAGATGGACCTCCTCCGCCCCCTGCCCTACGGCCTTCGCTTCGACGTCACCACAGAGGTCGTGGGGTTCCGGCGGATCTGGGCGCGGCGGGAAAACTCCGTGCGCGACGCGGCGGGGGAGATCCTGGCCGCGGTGACCGTGGACTGGATCTTCACCGACCGGGCGGGGCATCCGGCCCGCATCGTCCCGGAGATGGAGGCGGCGTTCCCCGGGGCGAGCCCCAGGATGGAGGCCACACGCCTGCACCTGGGTGATCCCCCTGCGGCGCCGCCGCAGGCCTACGTCGTCCCGGCCCACCAGGTCGATCCCCGCGGCCACATGAACAGCGCCGCCTACCTGGACGTCTTCGAGGACGCGCTGGCGGACGCAGGGACCGATCCGCAGCAACGCCCCTGTACCTACGAGCTGGAGTACCTGCGGGCCGCGCGGCCCGGGGAGGTGCTGCGCCGGTTCGTCTGGCGCGACGCCGCCTGGGCGATGGTCGTCACCACGGCGGAGGGCCTGCCGGTGGTCAGGGCGCGGCGGCGGGAGGGAGGCATGCTCCCTGTCGGCCCTTAGCGCACCGCCCCTGCTGCACGGGACCGCCCCCCTCTCCTGGACGGAGTGGACAGCGGAGCCGCTGGCGCTGGCCGCCCTGCTGGCTGCGGCGGCTGCCTGGTGGTGGATCGCCCACCGTTTCCCGCCGCGGGGGGCGCAGCGCCTCTACGGCTGGGGGGCGCTGCTCGTCCTCGCCGCCGCCATCGCCTCTCCGCTGGACCACGGCGCCGAGGTCTCGTTCACGCTGCACATGGCGCAGCACCTGCTGCTGATGCTGGTGGTGGCACCGCTCCTGGCGCTGGCCGCACCCGCGGGTCTCCTGGGCTGGCTGCGCCGTCGGCCACAGGCGGGACGCCTCCTGCGCGCCGTCTGGTCGCCGCTCCCCGCGTTCGCCCTCTACCACCTGGCCCTCTTCCTCTGGCACCTGCCGGCGCTGTACGGGGCGGCAGTGCGCCACCCCGGCCTCCACCTGCTGCAGCACGCGACGTTCCTCCTCGGCGGGTTGGCGTTCTGGGGTGTGATCGCTGCGCCCGACCCGCGCCTCGTCCAGGCGACGATCGGCCAGCGCGTGGTCATGGTGCTGGCTGCGAACATCCTGGGGTGGGTGTTGAGCTTCGTCCTGGTGATCGCGGAGCGGCCGCTCTACGCCGTCTACCTGGAAGGGCAGCAGCCCTGGGGGTGGAGTCCCCTCACGGACATGCGCCTGGGCGGGGCGGTGATGTGGGTGTCCGGGAACCTAGTCAGCGGCATCGCCCTGATGCTCCTGCTGGTCGTCGCCATGCGCCGGGAGCGTGCTGCGCGCCCGGAGGCCGCAGAGCGGCTCTGACCGCCGCACGCGGGCGGCCGAGGGGATCTCCTCCCTGAGGTCGTCTAGCCGACCGCGGCGCTGGCCTTCGCCAGGTCGTCGGCCCCGATGACCACGCGGGTCCTCGTCGCCAGGTAGACCAGGTCGATGTTGACTCCGGCGTTCCCCAGGGCCTCGCAGGCCGCGGCCAGCGTCCCCGGCCGGTCCTCCAGGATGACAGTCAGGTCCTTGGCCACCCTCCTCCCCCCTCGCGGCGACTCCCTCGTATCAGGAACGGACGTCAGGCGCGCTGGAACGCGGACTTCACCTCCGGCCGGAAGAGGTAGTACAGGACCACAGCGTTGACGATCAGGGAGATCCAGGAGCTGCGCAGGCTGAGCAGCGCCAGCACCACCCCAATGACCGCCAGGACCACGAGGAGCGTCCAGGCCCAGGCCTTAAGGTTCCACGCGCCCCAGGCCGCGTAGAGGTCAAGGATCCCCAGCGCCAGGAGGACGATGCCGGCAAAGCTGCCGAGGAACCCGAGCAGCCGGCCGCCCATCGCCGCGCCGAACGCGCCCATGCCCAGCAGAGCCAGCCCGGCCAGCACGGCAAACACCCCTGAAATTGCGGCGAGGATAGCGATCACGGTCACCCCTGTGGGACGAGCAGTGGTCATCGCCTGCCCCCTTCCCTGTGGTTTGCAGCCACCTTCTCTGAGTCTCGCCTGGTTCCTTCAACCCCGGCTGGCGAGCCGCCAGCTTCAGGTTGTGGGGAACGAGCCGCGGCAAGATCTAGTCTCTCCAAGGAATTGGTTTCGGCGGTGGCGAAACGGGGCCCGCAGATGCGCGTCCGGGGAACATCGCTGAAGGTCGTGGCCCTGGTCGTATTCTGCGGCCTGGCTCTGAGCCAGATTGCGCTTTCGGCCTGGAATGCCATCCAGTATCCGCGGGGTGAACCGCCCTACCCCGCGGGCTTTTGGCGTCTCCGGGCCCCCCACCGTGCCCCCGTCGGGAGAACCGCGGTCCCCAGCCCTTCACTGTAAGCCATCGATGCACCCTCGGCCCATGCGGCATTTCTTCCAGAAGTGATTGTATGAAAGCGCTGC
>JBBIIQ010000220.1:0-1522 GCA_037446405.1 Armatimonadota bacterium
GGACGAGGGCGGCCTCCAGCAGGTCCATGAGGTGCTCCAACCTGTCAACCCGACCGTCAGCCGTCATGGCAGTCCCCATCATTATATCGTCCGGGCCCGTCGTCTGTTGGGGACCGGCCTGGAGAATAACGGCCGCCACAGGCGTCGCGTGATGTCGTGCGGCTCGACCTGAGCGCAGACGACTTCCTCCGCCGCCTTCGCAGAATGACTGCCTTCCAGCGCCCCTGATTCCGCACGAGCAACGGGATCCGGAAAATCGCCCCGCCCGGACGATGATACGGCCGGAGGCAGGACCTGCGCTCCCGCACGGCCATGAGCTCGATCCCTGGTCCGAACCCGCCGGACCCCAGCCCGCCGGACCCCAGCCCGGGCTCTGCGCTGCTCGCCGGGGCGGCCAGGCTCTCGGACGCCGACCTGACCGCGGAGGTGAAGCGCCTTGCCCGCCTGGAGCGGGAGGCGACGGTCGCCCTGATCGCGCACCTGGCGGAGCTCGACCGGCGGCGCCTCCACCTGGCCGCGGGCTGCTCCTCGCTGTTCACCTACTGCACGCGGGTGCTCCACCTCTCAGAGCATGCCGCGTACAGGCGCATCGAGGCGGCTCGCCTCGCCCGGCGGCTTCCGGCGGTCCTCGAGCGACTCGCCGAGGGCACGGTGACTCTGACGACGGTCGGCCTGCTGGCGCCGTACCTCACTCCCCAGAACCACCGGGACCTGCTCGACCGGGTCCGGTACAAGAGCCGGCGGCAGGTCGAGACCGTCGTCGCCGAGTTGCGGCCTCAGCCCCCCGTCCCAGAGCTGGTGCGGAAGCTGCCGACCCCGAGCCACGCCCCATCCCCTCCCGCCGCACCTCCTCCCGCCGTACCTCCTCCCGCGGCCGCGGCGGACGGCACAGCGCAGCAGGTGGCGGCGCACCTCACGGCGCAGGAAGGAGTGCCTGCGCAGGGGACCGGGGCGCACTCCGGGGCGGGCCCCGGGACGCACGCCGGGCCGCACCCGGGGGTGCCCAGGCCGGCGCCTCCGCCCGTGGTCCCCCTGGCGCCCCAGCGCTACAAGCTCCAGCTCACGGTGGGCGTCGATACCGTCCGCAAGCTCAGGGAGGCGCAGGCGCTGCTGCGCCATCAGATCCCGGACGGCAACCTGGCGAAGATCCTCGACCGGGCCCTCACGCTGCTGCTCCGAGAACTGTCCAGGCAGAAATTAGCGGCGACGGAACGCCCGCTTCCCGGCGCCGGCACGCCCGCCGGCTCCCGCCTCACCTCCCGCCACATCCCCGCCGAGGTCAGGCGGACGGTCTGGGCGCGCGACGGGGGGCGCTGCACCTTCGTGGGTGAGGACGGCCGGCGCTGCGGGGAGCGGAACTTCCTGGAGTTCCACCACGTGGTGCCGCGCGCCGCGGGCGGGGCGTCAACGGTGGACAACATCCAGCTCCGGTGCCGCGCCCACAACACCTATGAGGCCGAGCGGTATTACGGCACGACCAGACCGCCGCCCGCCTCCTGACCTCGTGCGCACGACGCCCGAT
>JBBIIQ010000220.1:1622-3220 GCA_037446405.1 Armatimonadota bacterium
GGATCTCTCCTCCCGGAGATCGGCGGCGCTGAGGGTCTCCAGAGCTGGGTCTCCTGCCGCTGCCAGAGCATCGTGGCCGAGTTGCCGGAGGGTCTCCGCGAGCGCACGCGGTACGTCCGCGTCCAGCAGGGACGCGGCCGGCACTCAGGCCTCGACGACCTCCACGTGGGGGAACTCGCGACGGAGGGCCTCGGGGGCGCGTGCATTGAGTTCCAGGAGGGTCTGGACCTCCGAGACAAAGTAGTGCACGCGAGGCCCGCCAGCCGCTGCTTTCAGCGTGAACTACGGACTGAGGAGGCGAAGGTACAACGGCACCAGGATACCAACGACGAGAATGCCAAGAAGCCAGTAGCATTGCTGGCGTACCTCGCGCCGCAGGCCTGAGAAGCCATCATCCAGGTGCCCGCGGAGCTCGCGAATATCCGCTTGCATCTCCGACAGGCGTCTGTCGATCTGCTGATAGCCCCCTTCGAGGCGAGCCATGCGGACGTCAATGGGCTCGGCGGCCATTGCCCTTCTCCGTCGTCATGATAGCAGTCTCCTGTGCCGAAGAGGTAGCGCCGCACACCTTCGCCTCGGTTCCTATCCGAAGCGTGCCTGCTCGCCAGACATATCGGCGGGGACTGCGGGCTTTTCAGCCATTGCCAACCTTTCGCCCAGGGGCCCGCGCTACGCCATTGCGTACCGCAAGGGGGAACGAGACTGAAGGAGAAGTTGCGCAGGCGGCCGCTGTAAGGCTGCCGCCAGAGGGATGGGGCTCGAGGATGTCCAGGTCCGGCCCGGCGCCGGCCCCGGGACGCCGGGCCCCGCGGATTGTGGAGGAAAACTCCGAGGCGGCGGCCCTACAGGCGCACGATCTTCTCCCCTCCAGCAGACACGACCGCCGTCGCGCTGCGGAGTGGACTACTACCCCCGGAAGAGTGCGCCGATCAGCGCCCCCACCACAGCCAGGAGAACGGTCACCTGCAGGCCCACCAGCCAGAGGAACTGCCGGGACACCTTCTGGTCCAGGGCGTCGATCCGGCCGCTGAGTCGTTGGTCCAGGGCGTCGATCCGGCCGCTGAGTCGTTGGTCCAGGACGTCGATCCGGCCGCTCAGTTCCTCCCGGAACCGGTCGACCTTCTGGTCCAGGTGAGCTATCATCTCCCGCAGTTCACCGCCCAGCCGGGACTGCTCTTCCACCTTGCCCTCGAGGTAGGCCACCCGCTCTTCCAGCGTGCCCTGCGCCACCCGAATTCCCCCGCTTCTCTATATCGGCATTGTACCCCATTTCTTTGACCCCAGTGCCATTCCTCCGGGCCCAGGAAATTCCGGGGTGACGGACCTAGCGGCCAGCCGGCTGAGCAGTCGCCCTATCCTTGCAGCCAGGTCTCCGAGTGGTCGCCGCCGGGCAATGACGATGCCCATCACCCGAGTTGCCCCGCGTCTCTTGCGGTGACTACGTCGAAGCCCCGTGCCTTCAGAATCGCGGCGACTACAACCGACACATCCTCGTCGAGGTACAGTGCGGCCGCGCCTCTAGGCATCCGGGCGCGCAGCCGGATGCGTCAGCTCGTCGGGAACCTCGTTGCGGTCGATGTAGGTCTGGATCTCAGTCT
>JBBIIQ010000221.1:0-3176 GCA_037446405.1 Armatimonadota bacterium
TGTAGGACATCGCCTCACCGATCAGCCGGCCGGCGACCAGCGCCAGCAGCAGCAACAACAGCAGGAAGGGCAGGCGCAGCGCCACCGCTGCCGCCAGCGCGCTCAGCACCAGCCCCGCCGGCACGGCCGCCCCGTAGCCCGCCGCGGACACCCGGTGGACCGGCGGTGGCGGCTGCAGCCCGTGCGCGCGGCACTTCATCCCCACGGGGGTCTGCACCATGCAGTCCGGGCAGATGGGGACCCCGCACGTCGCGCAGCGCAGTTCGGTCTCCACGTCGGGATGCATGGCGCATTTCATCTCGTTCCTATCCTACACCGCCGCGCGGCGCCGCCCAATCCCGCGAGCGCGCGTGTTGCGGCACCCGGGAGGCGGCGGTACGATTAGCCAGGATGTCTATGCCGCGCGTGATCTACCTGGACAACGCCGCCACCACGCGGCCCGATCCGGCGGTGGTCGCCGCCATGGCCGCGGTCCTCACCGAGGACTACGGCAACCCCTCGTCGGTCCACGGCCTGGGGGTGCAGGCGGAACGCCGCGTCGCTTGGGCCCGCGCAGAGGTGGCCGCGCTGCTGGGCACCTCCCCGGGCACGGTCGTCTTCACCTCGGGTGGGACCGAGGCGAACAACCTGGCCCTCAAAGGAACTGCCCGCGCCTATCGGCACCGGGGCCGCCACCTGGTGACCACCGCGGTGGAGCACTCCTCGGTGCTGGAGGCGCTGCGCAGCTTGGCGGCGGAGGGCTTCACCCTCACCGTGCTCCCGGTGGACGGCGCCGGGCGGGTCGACCCCGGCGCCCTGCGCCGCGCCCTGCGGCCGGAGACGGTGGTGGTCTCGGTCATGGCCGTGAACAACGAGGTCGGCACCATCCAGCCGGTGGCGGAGATCGCCCGCATCGTCCGGGAGGCCCGCGGCAGGGAGCGGACGCCGCTGCTCCACGTGGATGCGGTGCAGGCCTTCGGGCGCGTCCCCCTCCCCGCCGCCGATGTGGACCTGCTCACCATCTCCGCGCACAAGGTGCACGGGCCCAAGGGGGTGGGCGCGCTGGTGGTGGGCGCGGGGGTCAGGTTGGAACCGCTGCTGCACGGCGGAGATCAGCAGCGGGCGCTGCGCCCCGGCACCGAGAACGTGCCCGGCATCGTCGGGTTCGGCGCCGCCGCCGCCCGCCTGCGTCAGGAAGGGGAGGCGGCGGTGGCCCACCTGCAGCGGCTGCGGGACCGCCTGCGGGAGCGGCTGGGCACCATCCCCGGGCTTGTCTGCAACACCCCCGAGAGCGGCGCTGCGCCGCACATCCTCAGCGTGCGCCTCGCCGGTGTGCGCGGGGAGACGCTGGTGCACCGCCTGGAGGTTGAGGGGATCTACGTCTCCACGGGTTCGGCCTGCCACTCCCGCGACCCGCGGCCCAGCCACGTCCTGCTGGCCATGGGGCTGTCCCCCGACGAGGCGCTCTCCAGCATCCGCATCAGCCTGGCCCGCACCACCACCGCGGACGAGGTGGATGCCGCCGCAGACGCCCTGGCGCGGGCGGCGGCGGAGCTGCGGGTGCTGGTGTGATGGAGCACGTCCTGCTGGTCCGCTACGGGGAGATCGGGCTGAAGGGGCGCAACCGCCCCTTCTTCCTGCAGGCCCTCATCCGCAACCTAGCGGCACAGGCGGGGCGGCCGCTGCAGATCCGCCATCACTTCGGCCGCGTCCTCGTCCAGCTGGACGGAGGGGAGGAGGAGGACGACGCGCTGACCGACCGCCTGCGGCGCACCTTCGGCGTGGTCTCCGTCAGCCCCGCCCTGCGGGTCCCCCCACGGCTGGACGCCATTACGGAGGCCGCGGCGGCGCTTGCGGCCCGTGCGCTGGCGCAGCGGGCGGTGGCCACGTTCAAGGTGGACGCGCGCCGCGCGGACAAGCGGTTTCCCCTCTCTTCGGTGGAGCTGAACGTCGCCGTCGGCCGGCACCTGCAGGAGCGCCTCGGCCTGCGCGTGGACCTGGCCGCGCCGGACCTGGTCGTGGCGGTGGAGGTGCGCGACCTGACCTACGTCTACACCGAGATCCTGCCCGGCCCCGGGGGGCTGCCCGTGGGCACGGGGGGACGCGTGGTCGCCCTCCTCTCCGGCGGCATCGACAGCCCCGTGGCCGCCTGGATGGCCGCGCGCCGCGGGCTGGTGGTCACCCCCGTGCACTGCTACGCCTTTCCCTTTGTCAACGAACGGTCGAAGCTGAAGGTCGCCGACATCTGCCGCGTGCTCGCCGGGTACGCCGGGCCGCTGCGCCTCTGGGTGGCCTACTTCACGGAGATTCAGCGGGCGGTGCAGCTGGCGGTGCAGGCGGACCTGCGCGTGACGGTGCTGCGGCGGATGATGATGCGCCTGGCGGAGCAGATCGCCCGGCGCGAGGGCGCCCTGGCCCTGGTGACCGGGGAGAGCGTGGGACAGGTGGCCAGCCAGACCCTGCCTTCGATGGCCGTCATCGACGCGGCGACCACGCTCCCCGTCCTCCGCCCCCTGGTCGGCATGGACAAGACGGAGATCACCGCCCGCGCCCGCGAGATCGGCACCTACGAGATCTCCATCCTGCCCTACGAGGACTGCTGCTCGCTCTTCGTTCCGGCCCACCCGCGCACCCAGCCCACCCTGGCCGAGGTGGAAGAGCAGGAGCGGGATCTGGCCGTAGAGCCGCTCCTGGCCGAGGCGGTGGAGCGGAGCACCCTGCAGGAGATCTCCCCGCGGGAAGCCCCCGAGCTCCTGACCGCCCGACTGGCCTGATTCCCGCGGCGCGCGGCAGGAGGTGGCCGTGGCGGCGCGTAAATGTCATGTATTGGGCCGGTTTCGCCGCGGGACACCTCGGCCACGCAGGGGCTGCGATTGAGAGTCTGCGTGTATCTGGAGCGCAGCAAACGGCGCGTCTGGAGCAGCGGGATCCATCGCGCATACGAGAACCAGATCAAGGCCCTGCAGGCCGCGGGCGTGCACTTCACCACCGACCCCCGGGACGCGTTCGATCTCCTGCACATCCACTCTATCGGCCCGCGCTCCGTCTACCTGGCGGAGAAGTACGCCGGCCGGCGGCCGGTGGTCATCCACAGCCACACCACGGCCGTGGACTACGCCAACTCCTTCGTCATGAGCGACACCGTGGCGCCCTACCTTGGGCGTTTCCTGCGCTACTACTACAACAAGGCGGACGTG
>JBBIIQ010000222.1:0-3156 GCA_037446405.1 Armatimonadota bacterium
GGCCGGGCGTCCCGAGGAGCGGCTGAGCCTCCTACCCGCCGCCCAGGAACACATCCTCGCCCTGGAGGATGGGAAGAACCGGCTGCTCGCGGCGGTGCGGGACCTCTCGCACGCCTTCGCCCTCGCCGTCCCCCACGAGGAAGCCCTCCGGATCCGCGACGACGTGGCGTTCTTCCAGGCGGTGCGGGCGGCCCTGGCCAAGCGCGCGCCGGGAGAGCCGAAGACCGAGGAGGAGCTGGACCAGGCCATCCGCCAGATCGTCTCCCGAGCCGTGGCGCCCGGGGGCGTGGTGGACCTCTTCGCCGCGGCGGGCTTGAAGAAGCCCGACATCTCGATCCTCTGCTGACAGGCCGCAGGTGGTCTTCCCGAGCGCCCGTCTGCGTATCGGCGTGATCAAGGGGACGCGGATCCTCGATACCCACGAGTTCGCGGGCACCCTCTGGGACCAACTTGACGGAGCCATGGAGCGCTTCCGCCGGCTACTCAAAGTGGCGCTCGATGTGCGGGTGACGGCGCCCACCCTGGAAGGCCTCCGCCACCGGGAGGTCTGGGAGTATCCTTTCGACGCGCTGCGGGAGGCGGTCACCAACGCCCTCGTCCACCGAGACTACGCGGCGCCCGGCGACATCCAGGTGCGGTTGCTCGACGATTCGCTCCAGATCTGGAACCCGGGCGCGCTTCCGGAAGGGATCCGGCTGGAACAGCTCACCGCCCCGAGCCAGGTGAGGGCGGTGGTGTATGTCAAGGAGCGGGGGAGCATTTCTAACAAAGAGTACCGGGAGTTGTCTGGCGTAAAGGAACGGACCGCAACCATGGAACTGGGTGATCTCGTAGAAAAGGGGATTCTTGAACGAGTCGGAACGACCGGCCGAGGCACTCGCTATGCCGCAAGAAAGGCGCAAAAGGCGCAGTAAAGGCGCACGAAAGGCGCAGACGGGTCCGCGATGGCGCCGGAGAGGGGCCAAAGGGGCCGGAAAGAGGCCAAAAATGGGCCAAGCCACACGTTACAGGATCAAAGTGACTGAGAAGGTGCAGATATGACCTGGGCACATACGGGCGGAGGAGCCGCAGCAGCCGCAAGCATGGAGGTCACCAGCAGCCACTTGCGCCCCGCGCGACGAAGTGGTCCAGCAGCGTCCGGCGGACTAGGTCCCGGGCGCGCCGGAACTCCGGCGAGTGGCGGAGCTCGCGCCACAGCCGCTCCCGGGCCGCCTGATCCGAGCGGTACGCGCGGACGACGTCGCTGGCCAGGTCGACCACGCCCGGGGCGATCCACAGCCGTACGAAGAACTCCGTCAGGTCGCGGGCAGGGGGCGTTTGTGGTCGTCAGGGCGGTGGCGGAGAGGGTGGGATTCGAACCCACGAGAGCGTTTCCGCCCTAGCTGCTTTCAAGGCAGCCCCGTTCGTCCGCTCCGGCACCTCTCCACCGGCGATTATACCCCCTTCGGGGAGCCCCGGCTCTCCCGGTCGGAGCCCGGTGAGGGGCTTGCGGGCGCAGGTAATCGGCGGCCGCCTCGACAATAAAGAAGCGGGATTTCCGCGGGAGGTGAGGCGATGGCGCTGACGGAGTTTCGCAAAGAGCCGTTCACCGATTTCAACGTCGAGGCCAACAGCACGGCCATGCAGTCCGCCCTGGCCGACGTGCGGCGGGAGCTGGGGAAGGAGCTGCCCCTGGTCATCGGCGGGCAGCGGCTGACCGCGTACGACCGGTTCTACTCCCGGAACCCCTCCAATGTCGACGAGATCGTGGCCGTGGTGCCCAAGGCCTCGCCGCGGGAGGTGGAGCAGGCGGTAGGGGCGGCGGAGCGGGCCTTTCAGGCCTGGAGCCGCGTCCCTGCCGAGGAGCGGGCGGCCCTCCTGCTGCGCGCCGCCGACCGGCTGCGCCGCCGCAAGTTCACCGCGGCAGCCTGGCAGGTCTACGAGGTCGGCAAGAACTGGGCCGAGGCGGACGCCGACGTCGCCGAGACCATCGACCACCTGGAATACTTCGCCCGGGAGGCGCTGCGCTACGCCCGCGGTCAGCCCCTGGCGCCGCACCCGCAGGAGTACAGCGAGTACACCTACCTGCCGCTGGGGGTCGTGGCCGTGATCCCTCCGTGGAACTTCCCCCTGGCCATCCCTGTGGGCATGGCGGCGGCGGCCATCGCCGCGGGCAACACGGTGGTGCTGAAGCCCAGCAGCGACTCCCCGGCCAACGCCCACGTCTTCCTGGAGGTCATGGAGGAGGCCGGCCTGCCCCCGGGCGTGCTGAACATCGTCACCGGGTCCGGCAGCGAGGTGGGCGACCCGCTGGTGCTGCACCCACGGGTGCGCATGATCGCCTTCACCGGCTCCAAGGACGTCGGCGTGCACATCTACCAGCAGGCGGCCCGGGTCTCCCCCGGCCAGATCTGGCTGAAGCGCGTCATCTGCGAGATGGGCGGCAAGAACGCGGTCATCGTGGATGAGGAGGCCGACCTGGAGGAGGCCGTCTCCGCGGCGGTGGTCTCCGGCTACGGCTTTCAGGGGCAGAAGTGCTCCGCCGGCTCGCGGCTGGTGGTGACCGCCCCGGTCTACCGCACCGTCCTGGACGCCTTCGTGGAGAAGGTGCGCGCCCTGGAGGTGGGCCCCGCCCCGGACAACTTCCCGGTGGGGCCGGTGATCAACGAGCGGGCGAAGCAGAGCATCCTCACCTACATCCAGATCGGGATGAAGGAGGGACGCCTGGCCGCGGGGGGCGAGCCTGCCGCCGGCAACGGGCACTTTATCCAGCCCACGGTCTTTGCCGACGTGGACTTCCGGGCGCGCATCGCCCAGGAGGAGATCTTCGGCCCGGTGGTGGCGGTGATCAAGGCCCGCGACTTCGACGACGCCCTCTCCATCGCCAACTCCACCGAGTACGGGCTGACCGGCGCGGTCTTCACCAGGAACCCGGAGAAGATGGCGCGGGCGCGCCGTGACTTTCAGTGCGGCAACCTCTACATCAACCGCAAGTCCACCGGCGCGCTGGTGGGTGTGCACCCCTTCGGCGGCTTCAACATGAGCGGGACCGACGCCAAGGTGGGCGGCCCCGACTACCTGCTCTTCTTCCTGCAGCCGAAGGTGACGTCGCTGAAGTGGCGCTAAATAAAGTCTCGAAAGGATTGCACTCTTGAACCGCGTACTTCTCTTGCAAAG
>JBBIIQ010000223.1:0-3129 GCA_037446405.1 Armatimonadota bacterium
CACGTCGTTCTGCGCAACGTTCCCCCGCGCCACCTCCACCGCCAGGGGATCGTGGTCCACGGCCAGAACGCGGGCGGCGCCGAGCTTCGCCGCCGCCACCGCCAGGATGCCCGAGCCGGTGCCGACGTCGGCGACGCTCCACCCGGGCTGCAGGTGCTCCTCCAGCAACCGCAGGCACAGCTGCGTCGAGGGGTGCAGCCCGCTGCCAAACGCCATCCCCGGATCGAGCCGGATGGGCACGGCGTCGGCAGGGAGGTCTGGACGTTCCCACGTCGGCACCACCCACAGCCGCCGGCCTACCGGGAAGGCGTGGTAGTGCGCCCGCCACGCGGTGGCCCAGAGCTCCTCCGCCGCCTCCTCCAGGCGGAGCTCAGGGGTGACCGCCCCCAGCCCGAAGGCAGGCAGGGCGGCCAGCCGGCGGCGGAGCTCATCAAGTCTCCCGCCAGCCGCCGCCTCCGCCCGCAGGTAGGCGCGCAAGCGCACGAGGCCGGCGGCGCCTTCCTCCTCGATCACCCCGCCGGTGGGCAGCTCGTGCAGCAGGGCGGCCGCCGCCTCGCGGGCCTCGGCAGGCGCATCCACGGTGAGCAGCAGGTAGCCCGCGGAGCGGCGGCCGGTTTCCGCAGCGGCTACTGCAGCAGATCCTTCATCTTGTTCCACAGGGACCTCTTCTGCGGCTGGACGCGCTCGCCGCGCAGCTCGGCCAGCTGCAGGAGGAGCCGTCGCTGCTCGGGGGTCAGGTCCTTGGGAATCTCCACGCGCAGCCGCACGTAGAGGTCTCCCCGCCCACCGCGCAGGTCAGGCATGCCCTGGCCGCGCAGGCGCAGGCGCGTGCCGGGCTGCGTCCCCGGGGGGATGGCCAGCGTGGTGGTGCCGTCGATGGTGGGCAGTGAGACCTGGTCGCCCAGGGCGGCCTGCAGCATGGAGATGGACGCCTCCGCGAACAGGTCGGCTCCCTCGCGGGTGAAGCGCGGGTGGGGTCGGACCCGCACGAGCACGTGGAGATCCCCCCGCGCGCCCCCGTGGATGCCGCCTTCCCCCTCGCCGGCGATGCGCAGCCGCGTCCCCGTGTCCACGCCGGGGGGTACCTTCACGGTGAGCTCGCGGGTCGCCTCCCGCCGTCCCGACCCGCCGCACTCCCGGCAGGGATGGCGCAGCACGGTCCCGCGGCCGCCGCACTGCCGGCAGGTGACCACCTGGGTGAAGTAGCCGAAGACGGTCTGCTGCTGGTAGCGCAGCTCACCGCTGCCCCGGCAGGTGGGACAGGTCTCGGGAGCGGAGCCGCGCTCCCGCCCGGTGCCGAAGCAGGCCGTGCAGGTGTCCAGGCGGGAGAAGGTGATGGTCTTCTCCACGCCGTGGGCCGCCTCTTCCAGGGAGATCTCCAGATCGTAGCGCAGGTCGGCGCCGTCGATCGCCTCCTCCTCCCGCGGTCGGGCGGACGGCCGGCCCCCGCGGCCGAAGAACATGTCGAAGAGGTCGTCGAAGGGGCTGAGCAGGTCGCCGAAGTCGCGGCCGAAGTCCCGCGCCGGCATGTCGCCCACACGGCCGTAGCGGTCGTACTGGGAGCGGCGGTCCGGATCGCCCAGGACGTAGTAGGCCTCGTTGATCTCCTTGAAGCGCTCGTTCGCCTGCGGGTCGTCCTTGCGCACGTCCGGGTGGTACTCGCGGGCCAGGCGACGGTAGGCCTGCTTGACCTCCTCCTGGGAGGCGCCGCGGGGCACGCCGAGGATTGCATAGTAGTCCTTTGCCATGGTGACCTGCCGCCGGCGCTGCGGGCGGACGCGCCTCCGGCGCTAGGCGCTGAGGAGCGCCAGCGCCTCGCTCAGGTTCTCGGCCAGGAACCGCACCAGCGGCACCGTTCGCTGGTAGGGCATCCGCTTCGGCCCCACCACGCCCAGCGTGCCCACGGTGCGCCTCCCGATGCGGTAGGTGGCCGCCACCAGGCTGCACTCGTGCATCGTCGGGGAGGGCATCTCGCTGCCGATGGTCACCCAGACGGGCCGCCCGGGCACGGGCCGCAGGATCTCCGCCATCTCCTCCTCCCGCGCCAGCGTGGCCAGGACGGCGGAGACCATGTCGGGGTGGCGGAACTCCGGCTGCTCCAGCAGGTGCATGGCGCCCTCCACGAAGACCTGCCCCGCCGCCGCGCGGCGGATGGCGCGGTCGAGCCAGCGGCGGACGTAGTCGAAGAGCCGCTGGTAGCGTGCCATCTCTCCCACCAGCGCCTCCAGGCGCTCCCGGGTGATCTCCCCCAGCATCAGCCCCTCCAGCCGCGCGCTGATCCCCCGCGACAGGCGGTCCAGGGTCTCCGGGTCGATGGGCTCGGGCAGCTCGACCGGCTGTCCCTCGTACACCCCGGCGTCGGTGACGAGGACGCCGAGGACGCGGCGCGCCTCCAGGGGGACGAAGTGCAGGTGGCGAAAGAGCTGCTCCCGCGGCCGCACGGTGGCGACCACCGAGGGGTAGCGCACCTCCTCGGCCAGCGCCCGCGCCGCCCCCTGGATCAGCCGCTCCGCCTCCTCCGCCAGGGAGTGGATCTGCCGCCGCAACCGCCCCCGCTCCTCCGCCGAGAGCCGCTCCTCGTTCAGCAGCGCGTCCACGTAGTAGCGGTAGGCGCGGTCGGTGGGGATGCGGCCGGCCGAGGTGTGGGGCTGGGTGAGGAAGCCCATCTCCTCCAGCGAGGCCATCTCGTGGCGGACCGTCGCCGAGCTCACCTCCAGCCCGCTGTGCCGCACCACGGCCTCGGAGGCCACCGGTTCGGCGGAGTGGATGTGTTCCTGGATGACGGCGGCGAGAATCCGCTGCTTCCGCGCGTCCAGCACCGGATACGCCTTCATGACCCGCGCCCTGTTCCCGGCATTAGCACTCTTTTCTGGTGAGTGCTAACGTGCGCCCAGGCTAGCATTCGCCCGCAGAGCTGTCAACCGGACCATCCCCTGAAACGGGGCGGTCCCGTACAGAATTATAAGCGCCCCCCGTAGGGGGAGGTCAGCCCCCGACCCCGGGCGGGGGCCCCCGGCGCCACAGCAGGTCCCGCACCGCGCGGATCTCCTCCACGCGCAGGCCCCAGGACACCGCTACGTAGACGCCCAGGCCCAGGCCGCCCGCAACCAGGAGGAGCAGCGCGGTGGA
>JBBIIQ010000224.1:0-3084 GCA_037446405.1 Armatimonadota bacterium
CGGCGGGGCTTCCCCTTCCGCCAGCGTGGCCAGATACGCCCGGGCCGCCCGCACGGCCTGCGCGCGGTGGCTGATCCGGTCCTTGACCTCCGGCCCCAGCTCGGCCATCGTCCGCCCGTACTCCGGGAGGAGGAAGATCGGGTCGTAGCCAAAGCCGTGCGCTCCCGCCGGCCGGTCGGCGATGCGGCCTTCCACGACGCCCTCGAAGGTGCGCACGGTGCGGTCGGGGAGGGCGACGGCCACCACCGCCCGGAAGCGGGCCGTGCGGCGCGGCGGCGGGACGTCGTGCAGGCGGGCCAGCAGCGCCGCGTTGCGGTCGGCGTCGGTCGCCTCCTCGCCCAGCCAGCGGCTGGACTGGGGGCCCGGCGCGCCCTGCAGGGCGTCCACCTCCAACCCCGAATCGTCGGCGAGCGCCGGCAGCCCCGTCGCCAGCGCCACGGCCAGGGCCTTGCTCGCCGCGTTGGCGGCGTAGGTCTCCCCTTCCTCGGGGAGCGGCCCGACGCCGCGAAAGTCGAGGAGGGAGCGTACCTGCACGGGAAGGCCTGCCAGCAGCGCCGCCAGCTCCCGCACCTTGCCCGGGTTGCGGGTGGCCAGGACGATCACCAGGGGGGTGCGCACGCGGGGGGTCAGTGCGGGATGGCTGCCAGGACGTCGGCCAGCGCCCTGCGCTGCTCGGCGATCAGCGTCTTGATCCCCGTCTCCGCCAGCGCCAGCAGCGTGAGCAGCTCCTGGCGGGAAAACGGCAACCCCTCGGCCGTCCCCTGGATCTCCACCAGCCGGCCGGATTCGGTCATCACCAGGTTCATGTCCACGCGGGCGCGGACGTCCTCCTGGTAGTCCAGGTCCAGGAGGAGCTCATTGTCCACGATCCCCACGCTGGTGGCGGCGATGAACTCCCGCAGCGGCCACCACCCCAGCGCGCCCGTGCGGCGCAGCAGGTGCAGCGCGTCCACCAGGGCGACGAAGGCGCCGGTAATGGCCGCGGTGCGCGTCCCGCCGTCCGCCTGGATCACGTCGCAGTCGACGAGAATGCTGCGCTCCCCCAGCTTCTGCAGGTCCACCGCCGCACGCAGGGAGCGGCCGATCAGACGCTGGATCTCCTGTGTCCGCCCGGCTGGCCGGCCCGTCTCCCGCGGGGTGCGCTCCGGGGTGGCCCGCGGCAGCATGCCGTACTCCGCGGTGATCCACCCCTGCCCCCCGCCGCGCAGCCAGGGCGGCAGCCGCTCCTCCACGGTGGCGGTGCAGACCACGCGGGTCGCGCCCAGGGTGATGAGGACAGACCCCTCGGCGTGAGGGATAAAGTGGCGCGTGATGGTGACCGGCCGCAGCTCGTCGGGCCGGCGGCCCTCCTGACGGGGCATAGTCGCTCCCTCTAGACCTCGTAGGTGCGCAGTTCTTCGGCGATGAGGACCTGGCCGCCGAACTCCTTCGCCGCCGCGGCCCTGGCCTCCTCGGTGTAGTCGCCCGCCGGCGTGAAGAAGTGGGTCAGCATCAGCCGCCGGACGTCCGCCTGGACGGCGATGCGCGCCGCCTGCCGGGCGGAGAGGTGCCCCACCTCCACGGCGCGCCCCTCCTCCCCGGGGGGCAGGGTGTTCTCGCAGAGAAACAGGTGCGCTCCGTCCGCCAGGACGGTGATCACGGGCGAGGGGGCCGTGTCGGCGGAGTAGGTCAGGACCCGCCCTTCCGCCTCCACGCGCACGGCGAAGCAGGGAACGGTGTGCGCGGTAGCGCCGAAGCGCAGCACCACGGGGCCGATGCGGGCCGCGGTGCCGGCGACGATGGGCAGGAAGTGGAAGCGCGCGCGAAAGGCCTCCCGGGACTCCTGCGGCATCCACGCCGGCAGGGCCTGCGGCGCCTCCGGCGGGCCGAACAGCCGCAGCGGCGGGGCGACCTGGGGGAAGCGGCCGAACTCCAGCGCCTGCTTCAGGGCGAAGACGTCCAGGACGTGGTCGGGGTGCAGGTGGGTGATGACCACCGCGGCCAGCTCGAAGATGGAGGCGACGCTCTGCAGGTTGGCCAGCACCCCGGTCCCGCAGTCCAGCAGCAGGCGCTGGCCGGCGGCCTCCACCAGGTAGCCGGGGCAGGCTCCGCCTGCAGGAGGGTACGGACTCCACCGCCCCAGGACCACAAGACGCATGGGCGCGCCTACAGCCCCGCCGGCACGGGGTAGATGGCCAGGAATCGCCTGATGCCCCGGGCGATGGCCGCGGCGATCCGTGCGCGGAAGGCGTCCTCCCGCAGGCGCGCCTCCTCCTGAGGGTGGGAGATGAAGGCGACCTCCACCAGCACCGAGGGGATGCTGTTCTCTCGCAACACCAGGAAGTTCGCCGTCTTGATCCCCCGGCTGGGCAGCCCCAGGCTGCGCGTGATCTCATCCTGGATCATCTGGGCCAGGGAGAGGCTGACGGGCGACAGGTAGTACGTCTCCGACCCGTTGACCGTGGTCTGGGCGTTGGCGTTGGCGTGGATGCTGACAAAGACGGTTCCCCCGCGCTCCCGGCCCAGGCGTGGCCGCTCGGCCAGGTCGATGAAGACGTCCGTCTCCCGCGTCATGACCACGCGGATCCCGTCCTCCACCAGAAGGCGGCGCACCCGTAGGGCGATGTCCAGGGTCACGTCTTTCTCCATCAGGCCGGTCGGCCCGATGGCGCCGGGGTCCTTGCCGCCGTGCCCGGGGTCGAGGACGACAGCATGTCCCCGCAGGGGCGCGTCGACCACGGAGATGATCAGGGTGCTGCCACCGCCCTCGGCGCCGATGCTGTAGGCGACCTTGCGCTTCAGCGTGACCACCACGCGGGCGATGTCGGGGTCGGCCTGGAACTGGGCGGCGCGCACGTTCTCCACCGCCGGGCTGTTCACCGGGATCTCCTGCTTGACGGGGATGAAGACGGCGTCCAGCACATCGACGACCAGGCGGTCGGGGTCGACCAGCTCGCGCACCACGTACTGCATGGCAGCGGTCCCCTCGACGAGGACACGCGTCACCCCACTGCCCTGCTCCAGCCGCACCTGCATGATCTTCAGGCGTTCGCCCGAGGGCGTGCCCGGAGGTGCGGGGGAGGGGGCGGCATCGCCGGCCGGCGG
>JBBIIQ010000225.1:0-3083 GCA_037446405.1 Armatimonadota bacterium
GCAGACGACGCGGAGATAGAAAGGTTCACCGCGTTACCGCGTCACCGCGTGGGGGCGGGCCGGGCCCCGGGGCCCCCAGTGCCCCGGCGGGGGCGCGCGGGCTCCGGCGGGGGGCGCGCGCGGAGGTGGAGCGCGCCTACAACCTGACCTCCGACCTGGGACTCGTCGCCGCCCGCATCGCCCGCGGCGGGCTGGCCGCGCTGCGCCGCGTCTCGGTGGTGGTAGGCAAGCCCATCCGGCCCATGCTGGCGGAGCGGCTGGGCGATGCCGGGGAGATCCTGCAGAAGCTCGGCGGCCGCTGCATCGCTGAATTCAAGTACGACGGGGAGCGGCTGCAGATCCACCGCCGGGGGAAGGAGGTGCAGATCTTCTCCCGCCGCCTGGAGCGGATCACCGCGCAGTATCCCGACGTCGTGGAGCTGGTGCGCACCCACCTGAAGGCGCGGCGGGCGATCGTCGAGGGGGAGGTGGTGGCCGTCGACCCGGACAGTGGCGAGCTGCGCTCCTTCCAGGACCTGATGCCGCGGCGGCGCAAGTACGGGGTGGCCGAGGCGGTGCGGGAGATCCCCACGGCCCTCTTCGTCTTCGACGCCCTCTACCTGGACGGCCAGGACCTCACCCGCACGCCCTACGCCCGGCGGCGGGCGGCGCTGCAGCGGGCCATCACCACCGGCGAGCGCTTCCAGCTGGCCGCCTCGCGGGAGGTAGGGGACGCCGCGGCGCTGCAGGCCTTCTTCGAGGAGGCCATCGCCGAGGGCTGCGAGGGGCTGCTGTGCAAGGCCGCCGACGGCGTCTACCAGGCCGGGGCGCGGGGGTGGCTGTGGATCAAGTTCAAGCGGGAGTACCGCAGCGAGATGAGCGAGCCGGTAGACCTGGTCGTGGTGGGGGCGTTCCACGGCCGCGGCCGGCGGGCCGGCGCGTACGGCGCCCTGCTCATGGCGGCGTGGGACCCCACCGCCGACCGCTTCTCCACGGTGTGCAAGGTCGGCTCTGGGTTCAGCGACCGGGACCTGGCAGAGCTGCCCCGTCGCCTCAAGCCTTACCTGCGCAGCAGCCCCGACCCGCGGGTGGAGTCCCGCCTGCAGCCGGACGTCTGGTGCACGCCGGTGCTGGTGCTGGAGATCGTGGGTGCCGAGATCACCCTGAGCCCGGTGCACACCGCGGGGTGGGACCGCTTCCGCCAGGGCAGCGGCCTGGCCATCCGCTTCCCCCGCTTCACCGGGCGCTACCGCGAGGACAAAGGGCCATCCGACGCCACGACCGTCGACGAGATCGTGGAGATGTACCGGCGACGCCTGCGACGCACGGCCTGAGGTGCGGCGCGCGCTGATCCTCCTGGGACTGGTCCTCCTGCTGGCGGCCCCGTCTGGTCAGGCCGATCCGGCCTTCGCCCTGGGGGCGGTCTTTTCGCAGCCGGCGGCCTTCCTCCCGCTGCGCCGTGCAGGGGTGCGCACCGTCAAGATCGCCGCAGACTGGAGCGCCATCGAGCCGGCCCGGGGGAGGTTGTCCTGGGCGGACCTCGATCTGGCGGTGGAGGCGGCCCGGCGCGCCGGGCTGCAGCCGGTGGTCGTCCTGGCCTTCACCCCGGTGTGGGCCTCGCTGGCGCAAGGCGCGGAGGCGCGGGACCCCCTGGTAGCCACGCGGATGCCGCCGCGGCAGATGGCGGACTGGGAGCGCTTCGTCGGAGCGGCCGTGCGCCGCTACCGCGACCGGGTCAGGGAGTGGCAGGTCTGGACGACACCCGCGCTGCCGCACTTCCGCGGCACCGCCTCCGAGTACCTGGACCTGGTGGTGGCGGCCCGCAGGGCGTCGCAGGCTGCAGATCCACAGAGCCGCATCGCCGCCGCGTCGCCGCCGGGATTCGACCTGGCCTATGTGCAGCGGCTGGTGACGCAGGCCTCCGACGCGGTCTCCATTGTCTCCCTGGCGCCCTCAGGCCTCCCCCCCGAGCAGTGGCTACGGCCGCTGGCCGCTCTGCGGCGGCAGGTGCTGCAGGAGGCCGAGCGGCCGGTGTGGCTGGAGTGGACGGCGGGACCCGCCGTCGATGCCGCGGCCCTGGTGCGGGCGGTGGCGGTGGCGCGGGCGAGCGGGGCGGCACGCCTCTTCGTCGTCCCCGAGGTGCGGCAGGCGACGGAGCCGGCGGCCGGCATGCTGGCGGTGCTGCAGGACCTGACGTTCGGCGGCTACCTCGTCCGCGGGCCCGGGGTCTACGCCCTGGTGTTCGGCACGGCCGGCCATGCGGCGGTGCTGGCCTGGCGGACGGGCGACCCCGCGCCGCTGGAGGTACCCGTCCTTCCAGGGGCGCGCGTGCTCTCGCTGGATGGGACAGCGGCGTCGGCTTCCATTGACGGGGGGATCCGCCTCCTCCTCGGGCCCGCCCCCGTGCTCGTCAGCGGGGTCGCGCCGGCGCTGGCGGAGGAGGCGGAGGCGACGCTGCGGCAGCGCGGCCCCCTGCTCCCGGTGGTCCCATCGGAGGACGACTACTCCCAGGCCGCCGAGGTCAGCATCCGCCCGGGGCGGGAGACGGCAGGGCGGGGCCTCTCCCTGGTGCGGCGGGTGCGAGGGGCGGCTCCGCTGGAGACGGTTGAGGTCGACGGTGAGGCGGCGCTGCGCATTGCGCCGGGAGGGGAGGCCGCGTTCCTCTACTTCGACGTGGACGACACCTTCCTGTTCTTCAATGACGGCCGGTTCCAGGTCAGCGTCACGGTGGAGACCCTCGGCGCCAGGGCGCCGCAGAGCCTGGGGTTCAACCTCCTCTACGATGCCCGCAGCGGGTACCGCTTCACCCCCTGGCAGTGGGTGGAGCCGCGGCAGGGATGGACGGCACAGGTCCTCCAGCTCGAGGACGCCAGTTTCGCCACCACCGCGGGGTGGGACTTCGCCATCAACGCGGGAGGAAACCGCCGGGAGGATCTGATCGTCCGGGCCGTGGCGGTGCGGAAGGTGGCGCGCTAGACCCCGTCGAACCTTCGCCAACAACTCCAGGTCCTCCGGACGGACTAGTCCCTCCGGGTCGCCCGTCCAGGGGCTGCGGACCTGGATCGTCGAGGGGGGAGGCCAGGTGAAAGGGTGGATGAGACAGG
>JBBIIQ010000226.1:0-3033 GCA_037446405.1 Armatimonadota bacterium
CAGCGCCTGGCGCAGGCCCTCTGCGGCGGCGGCGAGCAGCCGCACCGGGTCGGGCGCCGCGTAGTGCTGTTGCGTGAGGATGTCCACCGCGGCGAAGACGATGGCCGCGTCGGCGGCTGCAGCGGCGCGGGCGGCCCACGGCGCGGCCACGCCGCCCAGAGCCAGGACCAGGGCCAGCAGGGTCCCGCTGATGCGTCGACGGATTGCCGGACCGAGCATGCGCTCCTCCGGTGCTGCGTCGGGTATCCCGCTGCCATCTCTGCCCAGGACGCGGGCGTTTCAGGCCTGCGGCCCCCGGGCGGGGCCGCGCCGCGCGACGCCGACATGGTTCAGCGCCCCGGGGCGACGCTGCGTCCGAGGTAGGCGGCCTGCACGACCGGCGATGTCAACAGCTCGCAGCCCGGGCCACGCAGGGCGATCCGGCCCGTCTCCATCACGTACGCCGCATCGGCAATCTGCAGCGCCTGTCGGGCGTTCTGTTCCACCAAGAGGATGGTCTGTCCCTGCTCCCGCAGCTCCGCGATCACCCGGAAGAGCTCGCGCACCAGCAGCGGGGCCAAGCCCAGGGAGGGCTCGTCGAGCATCAACAGGCGCGGACGGGCCATCAGCCCCCGGCCGATGGCCAGCATCTGCTGCTCCCCACCGCTGAGGGTGGCGGCACGCTGCCGCCGTCGCTCCTTCAGCCGGGGGAAGAGCGTGTAGACGGTCTCCAGGTCATCGCGGATGGCGGCCCGCGACTCGCGGCGCAGGCGCAGGTAGCCGCCCAACAGGAGGTTGTCCTCGACGGCCAGCGGCCCAAAGAGGTGCCGGCGCTCGGGGATGTGGATGAGGCCCAGGGCCGCGATCCGTTCGGGTGGCCAGCCGGTGATGTCGTGGCCGTCGAAGATGACCTGTCCCCTCGCCGGACGCAGCAGTCCGGAGAGGGTGCGCAGCAGCGTGGTCTTCCCCGCGCCGTTGGCGCCGATGACCGCCGCGATCTCCCCCGGGCTGATGTCCAGGGAGATCCCGCGCAGCACCTGCAGGTAGCCGTATCCGGCTTCCAGGTCTCGGACCTCAAGAGGCATCGGTCGGTTCCGCCTCCCCCAGGTAGGCGGCGATCACAGCGGGGTGATTCTGGATGACCGCTGGGGGTCCCTCGGCGATGAGCACGGTCTGGTCCAGCACTGCCACCTCGTCGGCCAGACCCATCATCAGCTCCATGTCGTGCTCCACCAGAAAGACGGTGATCCCGTCCCGGCAGAAGTTGCGGATCGCCTGGGTGAGGCGGACCTTCTCCCCGCCGCTCAGCCCCGCGCCGGGTTCGTCCAGCAGGATCAGGCTGGGCGCCGTCGCCACCGCCCTCGTCACCTCCACCACCCGCTGCAGACCGAAGGGGAGGCTCTCCACCGGCTCATCGGCCCAGCGCAGCAGGTCGAACTCCTCCAGCAGCAGCAAGGCCCGTTCACGCGCATCCTGCTCCTCCCGGCGCATCCGCCGGGAGCGGAACGCCGCGTCCAGCAGTCCGCCGCGCATGTGCCGGTGGAACCCTACCAGCACGTTCTCCAGCACCGTCATCCCCACGAAGAGCTGCACGTTCTGGAACGTCCGGGCGATGCCCAGGTCGGCGATGCGGTACGGCGGGAGCCCGACGATGGATCGCCCGCGAAAGAGGATGTCGCCACCCAGTGGCGGGAGGATCCCGGTGATCAGGTTGAAGAGCGTGGTCTTGCCGGCACCGTTGGGTCCGATCAGGCCCTTGATCTGTCCCGGCCACACCTCCAGCGAGACGTCCTGCAGCGCCACCAGGCCGTCGAAGGCCTTGGTGATCTGCCGCACCTCCAGCAGCGGCGCGGATGCCTTCCCAGGACGTCCCGCGGGCGGCACCGGCTACCCCGCTCCTCTGGCCGGTAGGGGGCGACGCAGGGGACCGGAGACGCGGCCGGCCAGGCCCCGCGGCCAGAAGAGCAGCACCAGGATCAGGAGCAGCCCGAAGGCCACCGCCTCGAGCTCTCCCCGCGGCGCGGGGAGGGTGAGGGGCAGGCGGGTGCGCGGCAGCTCCGGCGGGTGCAGGGCCGCCAGGGCCCCCAACGGCGCCCCCCAGATGCTGGCCATCCCCCCCACCGCCGACATCAGCACCAGTTCCAGCGAGGGGACGAAGCCAAAGGTGGCCGGGACCACCGCCGCCTGGAAATGGGCGTAGAGGCTGCCGGCCAGCGCCGCCAGCGCGGCGCTGGCCGCGAAGATCTGCGCCTTGTACCGGGGGACGTCCACCCCCAGGGTTTCCGCCGCCACCTGGCTGTGGTGGATCGCCCGCAGCGCCCGGCCCAGGCGGGAATCCGCGATGTTCAGCCCCAGCGCCACAGTGGCCAGGGCGACGGCCCAGACCAGGAGGAAGTAGCGATGCACGGGCCACAGGGGGTAGGCGCCGACGTGCAGGCGCGGGATACCCACCACGCCGTCGAACCCGCCCGTCAGGTCGAGACGCGGCAGGCCCAGATTTTCCCGCAGGATGATGAACACGGCGATGCCCAGACCCAGCGTGGCCATAGCCAGGTAGTGACCGCGCAGGCGCAGGATCACCCAGCCGATGAGGTAGGCCAGCCCGCCGACCAGCGCAGCACCCAGCCCCATGACGAGCCAGGGCCACCACCACGCTCCCGCCAGGACCAGGGGAATCCCCACATGGCGCGCCTTCACCGTGAGGATGGCCGAGAAGAAGGCCCCCATGCCGTAGAAGGCCGCCTGGCCCAGGGAGACCTGCCCGGCGTAGCCCATGAGCAGGTTGAGCCCGACCAGGATGATGGTGAACACCCCGGCACGGATCAGCAGGTCCAGGGTGACCAGCCCTGCGGTGAGCCTGGGGAGGGACAGCCCGCCGGGCCGGGTGCCTTCCAGCCAGCCGATGGCCCCGATGAGGGCAGCCGCCAGGAGAAAGGCCGCCGCGTTCGCGGAGAGGCGCTTCACGAGCCTCCCACCTCCTCCTCACCGCCGGCGACGCCGTGCGGCCGGACGAGCAGCAGCAGGATGAGGACCACGAAGGCAAAGAGGTCCTTG
>JBBIIQ010000227.1:0-3031 GCA_037446405.1 Armatimonadota bacterium
GCTGCAGGAGAACGCGCTGGCCGCGGACGTGGCCGCGGCCGAGGCGGCGGTGCGCAGCAGCAGCGCCCAGTGGGCCCAGGCCCGCGACCGGCTGCGGGAGACGCAGATCAGCGCGCCCATCTCCGGCATCGTCTCCGTGCTGGCCGTGCAGCGGGGGCAGTCGGTGATCGGCGGACTGACCGGCGGGGGCACCCTGGTGCTGACCATCGCCGATCTGCGGGCGATCCAGGCCCACGTCCTCGTGGACGAGTCGGACGTGGCCCAGATCAGGCCGGGGATGGCCGCGCGCATCACCGCCGACGCCCTGCCCGAGCGGACGTTTGCCGGGCGTGTGGAGCGCATCGCCCCGCAGTCCACCGTCGTGCAGAACGTCATCCAGTTCAACGTGGTGGTGACGCTGCAGCATCCCGATCCTGCCTTGCGGCTGGGGATGTCGGTGGACGCGGAGTTCCTGATCAGCGAGCGCAAAGGCGTCCTGCTGGTCCCGGCCGAGGCGGTCCGCGGCACCGACCGCAGGCAGGTCCTCGTCGTGAACGGCGAGGCCCTGGTCCCCGTCCCCGTGGAGACCGGCGCGGCCAACGGGCGTTTCGTGGAGGTCGTCCGCGGCCTGCGGGAGGGACAGGTGGTCTACCTGGGGCCCGCGGCCACCCCGGGCGGGAGCACCGCGCCGCAGCCGGTCAGCCCCTTCCAGCCGCAGTTTCCGCGACGCACCGCGCCGGGGCACAACTGAGCGTCCGTGTCGCTGATCGAGCTGGAGAACGTGGAGAAGGTCTACCGGATGGACGGGGTGGAGGTGCGCGCCCTGCGCGGCGTCACCATGACCATCGCCCCCGGGGAGTTCGTGGCGATCATGGGGCCCAGCGGCTCGGGCAAGTCCACCTGCCTGCACATCCTGGGGTGCCTGGACCGGCCCAGCGCCGGGACCTACCGGCTGGAAGGGGTCGACGTGACGACGCTCCCCGACGCGGCACTGGCGCGCCTGCGCAACCGGCGGCTGGGGGTTGTCTTCCAGTCCTACAACCTGCTGCCGCGGCTGCCGGCGGTGGAGAACGTGGAGCTGCCCATGGTCTACGCCGGCGTCCCCGACCGCCGCGCCCGCGCCCTGGCCGCCCTGGAGGCGGTCGGCCTGCGGGAGCGTGCCCGCCACCTGCCCACCCAGCTCTCGGGCGGGGAGCAGCAGCGCGTCGCCTTCGCCCGCGCCCTGGTCATGTCCCCGGCCATCATCCTGGCGGACGAGCCCACCGGGAACCTGGACTCCGCGGCGGCCCGCGAGATCATGGGCTTGGTGCAGCGCCTGGCCCGCGAGGGCATGACCATCGTCCTGGTGACCCACGATGCGGAGATTGCCTCCTACGCCCGCCGCCTGATCCAGTTCCGGGACGGCCGGGTGGTGCGTGATACGCCGGTGCGCGGGGGCGCCGGCCGGTCGACCCCGTGAACGTCGCCGTGAGCGTCCGCATCGCCTGGCGGGCCATTGCCGCCAACCCGCTGCGCTCGCTGCTCACCATGCTGGGGGTGATCATCGGCGTCGCCTCCGTGCTGGCCATGGTGGCCATCGGCCAGGGAGCGCGCCGCGCCGTCACGCAGCAGGTGGAGGCGCTGGGCAGCAACCTGCTCACGGTCTTCGCCGGGGTGCAGCGCTTCGGGGGCGTGGCCACCGCGGGCCCGGTGCAGACCCTCACCCTGGCGGACGCACAGGCCATCGCCGCGGAGGTGCCCAACGTCACCGGGGTCAGTGCCGAGTTCTCCCGCCAGGCCCAGGTGGTCTTCCGCGAGCAGAACACCACCACGCAGGTCTCCGGGGTCACGCCCCAGTTCCCCGAGGTGCGCAACTTCCACCCGGTGGCCGGGTCCTTCATCACTGAGGAGGACATGCGCCGCCGCGCCCGGGTGGCGGTGCTGGGGCAGACGGTGGCCCGCCAGCTCTTCGGCGACGGCGACCCGGTGGGGCAGCAGGTCAAGATCCGGGGCGTCACCTTCACCGTCATCGGCCTCATGGAGCCCAAGGGGGCCACAGGCTTCATGGACCGGGACGACGTGGTCTTCATCCCCCTCTCCACGGCGCAGCGGCGCCTCTTCGGTGTGGACTACGTGCGCAGCATCTACGTGCAGGTGGCCTCTCCTGCGGCAATGGAGGCCGCCCAGAGCGACGTGGCCGCGCTGTTGCGCCGGCGGCACCGCCTGGGGCCCACGCAGGAGGACGACTTCACCATCCGCAGCCAGGCGGATGTGCTGCAGGCCATCACCGGCGTCTCTCGGACGATGACCTTCCTGCTGGGCGGTATCGCCGCCGTCTCCCTGATTGTGGGGGGGATCGGCATCATGAACATCATGCTGGTCTCGGTGACGGAGCGGACCCGGGAGATCGGCATCCGCAAGGCGGTTGGCGCCCGGACGCAGGACATCCTCACGCAGTTCCTCGTCGAGTCCGTCCTGTTGAGCGTCAGCGGCGGCCTGGTGGGCATCCTGGTGGGCGCCCTGGGCTCGCGCCTGGTGACGCGGCTCGCCGGCTGGGCCACCCTGCTCTCCCTGCAGGCGGTGGTGCTGGCCTTTGCCTTCGCCGTGGCGGTGGGGGTCTTCTTCGGGCTCTATCCGGCGCAGCGGGCGGCGCGGCTGGACCCCATCGAGGCGCTGCGCTACGAGTAGCGCCCGCCCGGGGGAAGCGGCATGCGTACACGTCGGTGGTGGATTGCGGCAGCAGCCCTCGTCGCCCTCCTGGCCCTGGCGGGGGGCGCCTACTCCGTGGCGCGCAGCCGGCTGGCCCCGGCGCGCCCTGCCGACCCGGGGCTGGCTGTCGTCCTGGCCGTCCGCGTGCTGGAGCGGGACCCGGCCACCCGGCTGACCCGCGAGCAGGCGGCCGCCGTTCTCCCCCTGCTCAGGGCCCTGCAGGAGGTGCCGCCCACGGATACCGAGGCGGCCGCAGCCTTTGCCCGCGCCATCCGTGATGTTTTCACCCCGGAGCAGCGGGCGGCCCTGCAGGCCGTCCGGCGGCGGCAGGGTGGGGCAGGCCCCGGCGGGCCGACAGGCGCGG
>JBBIIQ010000228.1:0-3006 GCA_037446405.1 Armatimonadota bacterium
CTGAAAATACCCCCAGGCTGCCGCGGATGCCGGAACAGGCCCCTGAGCTGCGCCGAATTGCTCCTCTGGGTGCTTCCTCATCCCCAAGTTCCGAAACGGCTGGCTGGAGTCCCGAGCCCTTGACAGCTCCCGCCTCCTCTTGCTATCGTCCGCTGCAAGTCCACGGGATCCGCGGCCGGTAGCGTCCGGCCGCGGTGAGGAAGCGCGCCCGGGAATCCACGGCTCCCACAAGGGCCGGTCGGTCCACGCGGCGCCGGCGGCCGGAAACGGCCGCCACTCCGTCAGGAGAAAAGCCTGAGGGGCAGGTTCCTCCCGGAATCGGTCTCTCGGGCTTTTGCCATCTGGGGAGGACGCGGCCATGGGCAGGCGGATCGTCATCTACGACACCACGCTGCGGGACGGCACCCAGGGGGGCGGCATCGCCTTCTCCGCCGACGACAAGCTGCGCATCGCCCGCCTGCTGGACGAGCTGGGGGTGGACTTCATCGAGGGCGGCTGGCCGGGCAGCAATCCCAAGGACCTGGCCTTCTTTGAGCGCGCCCGCGGCCTGCGCTGGACCCACGCCACGGTGGTGGCCTTCGGCAGCACGCGCCGGCCGCAGCGGCGGCCCGAGGACGACGCCAACCTGCAGGCGTTGCTGCAGGCGGGCACCCCCGCGGTCGCCCTCTTCGGCAAGAGCTGGGACCTGCACGTGACCACCGCGTTGCGCACAACCCTGGACGAGAACCTGCGCATGATCGCCGACTCGGTGGCCTACTGCAAGCGCGCCGGGCGTCAGGTGATCTATGATGCCGAGCACTTCTTCGACGGGCTGCGAGCCGCTTCCGACTACGCCCTGGCCACGCTGCGGGCGGCCCGCCAGGCCGGGGCCGACATCCTGGTGCTGTGCGACACCAACGGGGGCGCGCTCCCCGAGCACGTCCGCGCCGGGGTGGAACGGGTGGCGGCGGAGGTGGGCGGCCCCCTGGGCATCCACACCCACAACGACGGCGAGCTGGCCGTGGCCAATACCCTGGCGGCGGTCCAGGCCGGAGCGGAGCACGTCCAGGGGACAGTCAACGGCTACGGCGAGCGCTGCGGCAACGCCAACCTGTGCTCGGTGATTCCCAACCTCCAGCTCAAGCTCGGGTACGCCTGCCTGCCGGAGGCATCCCTGGCACGCCTCACCGAGGTCTCCCGCCTGGTCAGCGAGCTGGCCAACCGCGCGCCCGACGACGACCAGCCCTTCGTCGGCCGCAACGCCTTCGCCCACAAAGGCGGCGTGCACGTCAGCGCCGTGATGGCCGACCCCACTACCTACGAGCACATCGCCCCGGAGCAGGTGGGCAACCGCCGCCGCGTCATCGTCTCCGACCTGTCGGGGCAGGCCACCGTCCTGTACAAGGCCGCCGAGGTGGGCATTCCGCTGGACCGCTCGCGGCCCGAGGTGGCGGAGATCCTGGCGCGGCTGAAGGCTCTGGAGCACGAGGGCTACCAGTTCGAGGGCGCCGAGGCGTCCTTCGAGCTGATCATGCGCCGGCTGCTGGGCACGCAGCGGCCATTGTTCACCCTGCACTGGTTCCAGGTCACGGTGAGCAAGGGCGGCAGCGCCGCCCGGGCCGAGGCCACCATCAAGCTCTCCGTGGACGGGGTGGAGGAGCACACCGCCGCCGAGGGCAACGGGCCCGTCCACGCCCTGGACCGGGCGCTGCGCAAGGCCCTGGACGGCTTCTACCCCGAGCTGCGGGCCATCCGCCTGACCGACTACAAGGTGCGGGTGCTCAATGCCGACGCCGCCACGGCGGCGCGGGTGCGGGTGCTGATCGAGTCCAGTGACGGGGAGCGCACCTGGGGGACGGTGGGGGTCTCCGAGAACGTGGTGGAGGCCAGCTGGCTGGCGCTGGTGGACAGCCTGGAGTACGGGCTGCTCTGCCGCCGCGGCGCTTAGCCCTTCACGTAGGGACGGCCCAGCGCCTCGGGCTTGGCCAGGCCCCAGCGCGTGCGGAACCAGGATGTGGAGATGATCACCAGGATGGGGATGGTGATGGCGAAGGGCACCGTGCGCCACACGTAGCGCGAGAGCACCCCCGGGAGGACCAGCTCCGGGCTGAGCGACAGCTGCCACATCACCCCAAAGAGCGAGGCTCCCGCCAGCAAGATCCAGGGGTTCCACATGGAGAAGAAGACCAGGGCCAGGCTGACGAACCCCCAGCCCATGAGGAAGTTGTAGGTCCACACGGGATTGTAGGAGAGCGTGTACGTGGCCCCGGCCAGGCCGGCCAGCGTGCCGCCGCCGATGACGCAGAGGTAGCGGATGGCCACCACGGAGATGCCGGAGGCCTCTGCGGCCGCCGGGTTTTCTCCCGCGGAGCGGATGGCCAGCCCCAGGCTCGTGCGGAAGAGGAGGAACCACGTGACCGCCACCAGGACGACCCCGAGGGGGAAGAACGGTGAGAGGCCCAGGACACCGGGGATGCGCCCCAGCCCCAGGGGTCCGGTGTACGGGCTACCCAGGTAGGTGGTCAGGCCGAAGCTGAGGATCCACAGGCCCATCCCGCTCACCACCTGGTCTCCGCGCAGGGTGATGGAAAAGAAGCCGTGGGCTAGGCCCAGCAGCGCGCCCAGGGCCAGGCCGGCGAGGAAGCCCAGCGGGTAGCTGCCCGTGGTCTGGGCGGTGATGAACGCCGCCGTGCCGCCGAACAGCATGAGACCTTCGAGCCCCACGTTGAGGACGCCGGCGCGCTGGTCGACCAGCTCGCCCAGCGCCGCAAAGAGGAAGACGGTGGACGCTTCCAGGCTGCGCGCCAGCAGCTCCCACATCGCCGCTACTCCTGGGGCATCCCCGCCGGGACGGCCGGAGCCTCCACGCCGACCCGCCGCCAGGTAATGCGGAACTGGTAGAGCACGTGGGAGGCGATGAACGTCATCATGAGCAGGCCGAGGAGCGCGTAGTCCACCCCGAAGGGGAGGCGCAGCGCTCCCTGGGCGAACCGGGCGCCCAGGGAGAGCCCGGCGAAGAGCACGGCG
>JBBIIQ010000229.1:0-2940 GCA_037446405.1 Armatimonadota bacterium
CTGCGGGCCGCGGCGGCGCTGGCTCCGCGGGACGGGCATGTCTGGCTCTGGTGGGGACAGGCCCTCGCCTACAGCGGCGACCTCCCGCAGGCCGAGCGGGTTCTGCAGCGCGTGGTCCTCCTGGTCCCGCGGGGGGCGGTGGCGGACCTGGCCCGCCAGGGACTGCGCGTCATCCGTGGGATGGCCCTGGGCGCCGCCCCGGCGGCGGGGGCCCGGCAGCCCGCTCTGGACCCCCGCGCCTACGCCGCCATGGCTCGCTTCTACAACGCGCGGCTGTCCGCGGAAGACGCGCAGCTCATCGCCGCGGCCATCCTGGGGTTCTCCCGGCAGTACAACCTGGACCCCCGGCTGGTTGCCGCGGTCATCGCTGTGGAATCCGGATTCTCCCCCACGGCCCGCTCCCACAAGGGCGCCAGGGGGCTGGGGCAGCTGATGCCGGAGGTGGCCGCCGCCCTCGGCGTCCATCCCGACGACCCCGTGCAGAACATCTACGGCACGGTACGCGTGCTGCGGGGGAACCTGGACCACTTCGGCTGGGAGAACCTCCACCTGGCCCTGGCGGCGTATAACGCCGGCAAGGGCGCGGTACAGCGGTACGGCGGCATCCCACCCTACGAGGAGACGGTGCTCTACGTGCGCAACGTGGGCGACCTCTACCGCCGGCTGCGCGTCGTCTACCCGGCGGCAGAGGGCAGGGTCTAGGCGGGCCGCGCTCCGGGCATGGGAATGGAGGGTAGGTGTCCCATCGCAGGAGGCACAGCGCCCGGCCTCCCCTCGTCGAGTACGGAACCAGGTAAGGATGAGGACGGCTACGGTTCATCCCGGTGCAGACATGGGCCGGCCATCGTGGGAGCTCCTCTTGCTCCCGCTGGCCCTCCTGCTCCCGGCGTGCGCGCCGGCCGCCTCCACCGCGGGCGCGGCGCTCACCCTGGGGGTGATCGCGCCGCCCGCGGACGGGATGCCCGGTGCGGCCGCCGCCGTCCTTGAAGGAGCCGAGCTGGCCGCAAGCCAGATCAACGCCGACGGGGGTGTGCGCGGGCGCCCCCTGGTGTTGCTGCGCGTTGAGGAGCGCGCCGTCCCCGAGGAGGCGCCGCAGCACGTGGCCGCGCTGGCGATGCGGGGAGTGGTGGCCGTCCTCGGGCCGCTCGGCGACGCCTCCGTCATCGCCGCTGCCCCGGCAGCGGAGCGCCACCGCCTGGTCCTGATCACGCCGGGCGCGGCGGTCCCGCTGCCCTACGGCGGGCACTACGTCTTCCGCACGGCGCTGCCGGCGCACAGCCAGGCTCAGGCCGTCGCCGCCTACCTGGTGGAGCGGTTGGGGGCGCGCCGCATCGCTGTGGTGCACGACAGCAACGCCTACGGGACGACGGTGGCTCTGGCCTTTGAGCAGGCCGCCCGGGCCAGGGGCGCCACCGTCACCGGGCGCCGCCTCTTCCGCCAGGGGGAGCGGGACTTCACCCGGCACGTGCAGGGCGCCCTCGCCGAGCGGGCGCAGGCCGTCTTCCTGGCGGCGTATCCCGCGGAGGGGGCACTCTTCCTGCGGCAGGCCCGCGCCGCGGCTCTCGACCTGCCCCTCGCCGGTGGCGGCGCCCTCTACACCGAGGACACCACCACCTGGGCCGGGGACGCCGCCAACGGCCTGTACGTCCCGGCGGGCTTTCTCCCGGAAGCCCCCCTGCCCGTCGTCCGCGGTTTCGTCACCGCCTACCGCAAACGCTATGGCCGCGCGCCCGGGCAGGTCGCGGCCCAGGCCTACGATGCGGTGCGGGTCCTGGCCTTTGCCCTGCGCCGCGCGGGGACGGACCGGGAGAGGGTGCGGGACGCGGTGGCAGCGCTGCGGCGCTTCCCCGCCGTCACCGGCGACTTGGCGTTCGACCGGTGGGGCGACCCCCTGCGCGCTGTGGTGGTGACGCGCATCAGCGGGGGGCGCTTCGTCGCGGTGAGGCATTAGGGCGAGGTGGTGGCGCGCTGGGCGGCGGTGCTGGTCCTGGCCGGCGCGGTCGGCCTGAGCGGGCCGGCAGGGGGGCGCACCTACGTCGTGGTGGCCACCGGCGACAGCGGTGGCGTCTACTTCCGTCTGGGGACCGCGCTGGCCGAGGTCTGGTCGGCGACGGTCCCGGGGGTGCAGGCGATGGCAGAGATGACCGCCGGATCCGTGGTCAACATCCGGCTGGTCGCCCGCGGTGATGCGGATATGGCCTTCGTGCAGCACGACATCGCCTCCTACGCCGCCCGGGGGATGGAGCCGTTCGCGGACCGGGGCCGGCCACAGCCGGCAGGAACCCTGCGCGGCGTGGCCATGCTCTACCCGGAGGCCGTGCAGGTGGTGGCGCTGAAGGGCCGGGGGATCAACGGCATCGCCGACCTGCGCGGACGGCGCGTGGCCGTGGGAGCGCCGGGGAGCGGGACCGCGGTGAACGCCCGGCAGATCCTGCGCCTCTTCGGCCTGGACGCCGCCCGCGTGCGCGAGGAGTTCCTCACCTTCGCCGAGGCCGCCGACCAGCTCAGAGACGGCCTGATCGACGCCGCCTTCTTCACCGCAGGGACTCCCACCGTCGCCGTGCAGGAGGCGGCGGCTGTGCGCGACCTACAGCTGCTGCCCCTCCCCCGGGACGCGGTGGACGCGCTGCGTGCGCAGTATCCGCTCTACAACGGCGTGGTCGTCCCGGCCCACACCTACCGGGGACAGGACCGCCCCGTGGAGACCGTGGCGGTGGTGGCGATGCTGCTGACGCGCCAGGAGGCGGACGAGCAGCTGGTCTACAGCCTGACCCGGGCGCTGTGGGAGCACGTCGACCGGCTGCAGCGGGCCCACGCCCGCGGCCAGGACATCGTCCTTGTCGCCGCGCGCCGCGGGATGCCCGTCCCCGCGCACCCCGGCGCGCGCCGGTACTACAGGGAGCGGGGGATCAGGTAGATGCCTGCCCTCTCCCGGCTGCA
>JBBIIQ010000230.1:0-2938 GCA_037446405.1 Armatimonadota bacterium
CCGGCCCGGCCGGTCTGCGACCACCCCGTGGGGGCGGCGGGGCAGCCGGGCGGGGCGGGGGAGGGGAGGGGGGATGACGCGCGCCTGGCCGACGCTGCGCGCATCGTCGTCCGCGCCGGCTACGGCTCGGTCTCCCTGCTGCAGCGGAAGATGCGCATCGGCTACGTCACCGCGGCACGCCTGATCGACGAGCTGGAGGAACGCGGCATCGTGGGACCGGCCCAGGGGAGCAGCCCGCGTGAGGTGCTGGTGGGCCTGGAGGCGCTGGAGCGCCTCCTGCGGGAGAAGCGCCGCGCCCTCGAGCCCCCGTAGGAGCACGCCCGAACAGCGATGGCTGCCGGGCCCGGAGATCCCGGGGAGTCAGCGGAGCTCTTCGGGTGGGTGGCTACTCGCGGACGTAGGGCCGGCCGACGGTGCGGGGAAAGCGCCGCCGCCCGATGACCAGGGCAACCACCACCAGGGTGGTCACGTAGGGCACCATGCTGACGAAGTAAAAGGGGATGCGCTCCTTGACGCCGGGGGTGACGGCGACGGCGTAGGAGAACCCCTCGGCGAAACCGAAGAGGAAGGCGGCGCCCAGGGCCAGCAGCGGCTCCAGGCCGGCGAAGACCACGCAGGCCAGGGCGATGAAGCCGCGGCCGGCGGAGATCTCCTTGACCACTCCGCCAAACCAGGCCAGGGGGAGGAAGGCCCCGCCGACGCCGCACAGCGCGCCGCCCAGCGTGCTGGTTAGCAGCCGCAGCCGGTCCACCCGCACGCCGGCCACATCCACCGCCTCTGGCTTCTCCCCCACCGCCAGGATGCGAAATCCCAGCACCGTGCGGTGCAGGAGGAGGTGGGCCAGGACGGCGATGGCCACGGCGACTATGGTCACCGGGCTGACACTACCCAGCGGCGTCGCCAGGCGCGGCACCATCAGCTCCTCTGGAAAGAGGTGGATTCCGGGGAAGGCCCACAGGCTGATGAGGAGGAAGGGACCGAAGCCCAGGGCGAAGATGTTCAGGCCCATCCCGGCGATGATCTGGTCCGCCCGGCCGTAGACGCTGATCAGCCCCAGGACCAGCCCGATGACCGCGCCGGTGACCATTCCCCCCAGCAGCCCCGCCGTGCCGTTGCCGAAGATCTCCGCCACCCATACCCCGGTGATGGCACTGATCAGGAGGATGCCCTCCAGCCCGATGTTCACCACCCCGGCCTTCTCGTTCAGGCACTCGCCGATGGCGGCCAGCGCCAGCGGGGTCATGGCCAGCAGGCCCGCCTCCAGCAGAGAGAGCGGGTTCAGCCCCAGGCGCTGCAGGGCGTAGGTGAAGACGGCGACGGCACCCGCGGTGAGGAGGGCGGCGACCAGGCGGCCGCGCGCGCTCACCGTCCCAGCCTCCGCCGGGTGATTGCCCAGAGCTCGGGGACCGCCAGGGTGAGGACGATCAGGCCGTTGATGGCGCGGACGAGCTCCGAGAGGACGCCGGCGTGGTACTCCATGAAGCGCCCGCCGTGCGCCAGCGCGCCGAAGAGGAAGGCGGCGAGGATGCCACCCAGAGGGTGACTGCGGCCGACCAGGGCGACGCCGATACCGTCGAAGCCCAGGGTGGTCACGTTGCCCAGCGTGGCATAGAGGGACCAGGCGGGGGGCCGGCCGATGATCTGACTGGCTCCGGCCAGTCCCGCAGCGAGGCCGCCGATGCCGAAGCTGAGGAACATCGCCTTGCCGGCGTGCACTCCGGCGTAGCGCGCCGCCTCGGGGTTCTCGCCGGCCAGGCGGAGCTCATAACCGGCCCGCGTGCCCCACAGGTACAGGTAGACCGCCAGGCAGAAGGCCACCGCCACGAAGATGACGGCCGTCAGCGTGGACTCGGCGAAGAGGAGCGGATAGCGGGCGGTAGGCAGGGCGGGGCGTGTGGAGTCGGCGCGCCCCGCGCCGGTGAGGAAGTAGATCACCAGGTAGGTGGAAAGGTGAAAGGCGATCCAGTTGCACATGATGGTGGAGATGACCTCGTGGACGCCCCGCCAGACCTTGAGCAGGGCGGGAGGGAGCGCCCAGAGGGCCCCGCAGAGCATGGCCACCAGCGTGGCCACGGCCACGTGCGCCACCGGCGGCAGGGAGAAGGTCCCGGCGATGAAGGTGGCGCCCACGGCACCCAGGTACATCTGCCCTTCCGCGCCGATGTTGAACAACCCCGCCCGCACCCCCACGGCAAAGGTCAGGCCGGTGAGCATCAGCGGGGTGGCGAAAGCCAGCGTCTCCAGCACGTCTTCCAGGCTGCCGAAGGCGCCCACGAACAGCGCCCGGTAGGCCCGCAGCGGGTTGTTGCCGAAGACCAGCATGAGCAGCCCGCCGGCCACCAGACCGACGCCGATGGTGGCCAGCGATTCCACCAGTGGGCGGGGGAGGCGGAAGCGGGTGCTCACCCGCGTCCCCGCGGAAGGACGCCACCCATCATCAGGCCGACCTCCTCCCGGCTGAATTCCTCCGCCGTCCCCGTGCCGATAAACGTCCCCTCGTACATGACGGCGATGCGGTCGCTGAGTTCCAGGATCTCGTCCAGGTCGGCCGAGACCAGGAGGACACCCTTCCCCTCGTCCCGCATCTGCACCAGCAGCTCCCGGATGTACACGGTGGAGGCGATGTCCAGCCCCCGGGTGGGGTGCATGGCCACCACGAGCACCGGCTGCTTGCTCAGCTCGCGCCCCACCAGCAGCCGCTGCTGGTTGCCGCCGCTGAGGCTGCGCACCACGGCGCGGACCCCTGGGGCGATCACGTTGAACCGCTCCATCAGGTGCCGGGCGTAGGCGAGAATGTGGGGCCAGTTCAACCGGCCCATGCCACGGATGAAGGCGGGCTCCCCCTGCCGGCTGAGGATGGCGTTCTCGGCCACGTCGAAGTTCAGGGCGAGGCCGAAGCGGGCTTTGTCCTCGGGGATGACCCAGACCCCCTGCCGGT
>JBBIIQ010000231.1:0-2923 GCA_037446405.1 Armatimonadota bacterium
CGGGGAGAGGGCGAACAGCGGGCCAAACATCGCCCCCGCCCCACCGGCATAGAGGATCCTGATCATCCCTCACCTCCTTCCCGCAGATCGTCGCTCCATGTGACCACGGGTTGCAGGAAGCGGGGTGCATCGGGGTCGACCCCCCGGGCCCGGGCCACGTGCAGGGCCAGCCACTGCAGCCACACGGTGCCCAGCAGCATGGCCGGCACCGAACCGGGCGGCGCGGGCAGGGGGAGCGAGGACAGCCCCTGCACCTTCTCTCCCACGGCGACCACGCGCGCGCCCAGGGCGGCCACCTCCCGCAGGACCCGCCGTTGGAACGCCGCCCCGGGTGCGGAGAGCAGCCCGACCACCACCGTCTCCCCGGACACAGCCGCCCTGGGGCCGTGCAGGAACTCCAGGGTGTGGTAGGCGCTTCCAGGCACCAGGCTCATCTCGGTCATCTTCAACGCGCCCTCGGCGGCGAGGCCAAATGTCGGCCCCGTCCCCAGGTAGACGAAGCCGCTGGCCGGAGCTGCGGCCACCTCCCGGGCGTGGGCCGCAAGCGCCGTCATCTCTGCGGCGGCCAGTTCCGGCGCGCGGCGCAACGCCGCCGCTACCGGCTCGTCCCCGCCCAGGGCGGCCGCCAGCGCGGCCAGGGTGAGCAGCATCGAGGTGAAGGAGCCGGTCATCACCACGCTGCGCTCCTCCACCGGCAGGGAGATGGCGAGGTGGCTGGCCTGCAGCAACGGGCCGGTGGCACTGCAGGTGAGCGCCACCGTGGTGGCGCCGCGCTCCCGCAGGCGTTCCACCGCCCACACCGTCTCCGTGGTCTCCCCGGAGCGCGAGAGGGCCACGAGCAGAAGGGAAGAGGCGCCAAGCGCTGCCTCGCCGGGGGCGAAGACGATCTCCGATGACGGCAGCGCACGGCAGGGAACCCGCAGATGGGCCTGCAGGAGGTGTGCCCCGGCCAGCGCCAGGTAGTACGACGACCCGCACCCGGTGAGCAGGAGCTGCGCTGGAGGGCGGGAGCGCCACAGGTCCCGCAGGGGAGCCACCGCACCCTCCGCGAGGCGCAGGACCTCAGCCCAGGCCCGCGGCTGGGCGAGGATCTCCTCCTCAGTGAATCGGCCGAGGCGTTCCGCCACCGGGACCCTCGATCGGTCCGAGAGATTGATCGATCGGCTAAAGATATCTTAGCAATCGATCATCATACTGTCCAGATTTTGACTGACTGATCGGATTCTGCCACAATCGGAGGGAGATGCCTGCGCGGCGCAGCCACGGCGCGTGCATGCAGCGATGGCGATGAAATCAGCAAAGCCCGCTACCCGGCGCCTGCAGATCCTGGAGGCCCTGCGCGCGAGCGGCGAGGTCCGGGTGGAAGACCTGATCGCGCAGTTCGACATCTCTCCGGCAACGGCGCGCCGGGACCTGCGGCTGCTGGAGCGCCAGGGACTGGCGATCCGGCGGCACGGCGGGGCGACGACCCCGGAGCTTTCCCTCTACGAGGCCTCCTTCCGGCAGCGCGAGCGTACCTGCAGCGCGGAGAAGCGCCGCATCGGCCTGGCCGCCGCCGCCCTGGTCGCCGACCGCCAGACCGTGGCCCTCACCGGCGGCACCACCACCACGGCCGTGGCCCGGGCCCTGCGCGGACGGGAGGTGGTGGTGGTGACCAACGCGGTGAACATCGCCATGGAGCTGGCGCGGGAGGAGCGCATCCGCGTCCACCTGACCGGAGGGCGGCTGCGCGGACCCTCCTACGAGCTCGTCGGCGGCGCGGCGGCTCAGGCGCTACAGGGGCTGAACGTGGACCTGGCCTTCATCGGGGTGAACGGGATCTCGGTGGAGCGGGGGCTGACCACCTTCAACGAGGAGGAGGCGGAGGTGAACCGGGCGATGGTCTATGCGGCGCAGCGCGTGGTGGTGGTGGCCGACCACACCAAGCTGGGCAAGGCCACCCTGGTCCAGATCTGCCCCATCGACGCCGCCCACCTGTTCATCACCGACAGCGGCGCGGCGCCCGAAGAGATCGAGCGCTTCCGCCGGGCGGGCCTGGAGGTGCACCTGGCGTAGCTCCCTCCACGTCGGGAGCGGGATAGCCTCTACCTCGCACCAGGCACCGGAAGGACGTGCGGCGAAGAGGTTGCCTGGGGTCAGGGGGAGGTGGCCGGGAATGCAGCAGAGGCAGTTGGTGCCGGGCCTGATGCTGATCGCCCTGGGGGTCCTCTTCCTCCTGGTGCAGCAAGCCGGCTGGGGCGGCGAGGCGGTGGTGGCCGTGATCGGCGCCGCTTTCCTGGTGGGCTATGCCTTTACACGCCACTACGGCCTCCTGGTCCCGGGAGGGATCATGACCGGGCTGGGCGCAGGCATCATCTACGAAACCCAGGTCCAGGGTGGCGGCGCTCCGGTGCTGCTGGGCCTGGGATTGGGCTTCATCAGCATCTACGCCATCGACGCCGGCGGACGGCGGCATGCGGCCGGGTGGTGGCCGCTCATTCCCGGTGGAGTGCTCTGCGTGATCGGGCTGCTGCTCGCTGCCGGCCAGCGCGGGCTGCTGGGGGCCGTTGCCCGCTGGTGGCCGGTGTTGCTGATCCT
Organism: Armatimonadota bacterium; assembly: GCA_037446405.1. Classification (GTDB taxonomy): domain Bacteria; phylum Sysuimicrobiota; class Sysuimicrobiia; order Sysuimicrobiales; family Humicultoraceae; genus Humicultor. Next base: position 2,578 of record JBBIIQ010000231.1, read on the forward strand.
GCTCGGCCTCTACCTGCTCTGGCGCGCCCGGTCGCGCCAGCCCAGCCCGTGATCGCCCACCAACTGCTGCCGGCGCCCGTAGGGGGTCATGCCCTGGGGCTTGTACACCCACACGCGCTTGTGGCGCTGCTCACGTGGTGGCTCGACAACGACCCTCCGTATACTGCGGAGGACATGGCGCAGGCATTCGAGCGCCTGAGCAGACCCGCTGTCGCTGCCGCCCTGGGCGGGAGCCTGTAGCCAAATCCGGCCCTCCGCGGCCTGCCCTGCCAGGACAGCGGCGGGAGGGTCAGGCGGGGAAATGACCAGGGCGCAGGTGCTCTCCCGCGCCCTGTGGGGCCTTCAG
>JBBIIQ010000232.1:0-2901 GCA_037446405.1 Armatimonadota bacterium
CCTCCTTCCAGGACGTAGTCGATCCGCCCGCCCGGGAAGCGCACCTCCGGGCGCCGCCGCGCGTACCCGCGGAACGGCCGCAGGGTGCCCGCATCCAGCGCCGCGGCAAACAGGCGGTTGGGCATGCGGGCGTCCAGGCCCACCCAGCGGCCGCGGTGGCGGACCAGCAGCAGCACACCGTCGGTGCGGCCGGTGCGCCGCGGGCGGAGGTGGGCCATGCCCCGGGCGCCGGGGCGGAGGAGCTCACCCATCCGGCCGGAGTTGGGCAGGTGCAGGTAGAGCAACCGGCTGCGGCGGCGGGCAGAGACGGCGAAGCGGTTCACCCGGCGTACCAGAACCACGGGGACCAGCGGCCGGGGCAGGCTGACGGCGGGGCGAGGGCTACGCCTGGTCGGGTTGACACACATGGGTCCCGCGAGAGGTCCTCGTCCGCCTGGCCATCCAACCGCAATTCCGGCGGGAGTTCGTCACCGCTGACGGCCGGGTCATCGAGCGGGAGATGGCGGTGGCCATGGCTCGCTGGAACGGCCAGGTATTACCCACGCTCGTGGTCTTCGGCGACGCCGGCTCGCAGCCGCTGCTGGGCGCCTACACCCTCGAGGGGTTTGGCCTTGCCCCCGCCCCATTGGGCAGGCGGCTCATCCCTGTGCGCGGCCTGGCTCTCTGACCTGTCCCCCCTAAGCTCTCCACCCCTGCAGGACCCGGATGTAGTTGGCCCGCTCGAAGGCGGCCGGATCGGGGCAGCGGGCCAGGCTCATGCTGCCCCGCATCTGGCGTAGCGACGTATACTCGTGCTCCTCCAGCCAGGTCCGCATCTCCTGCAGGAGGGTGCCCAGGTACGCGGGACCCCGCTGCAGCAGGGCGGAGACCAGCTGCACCGCGTCGGCGCCGGCCATGACCGCGCGGATGGCGTCGGCGGCGCTGTGCACCCCGCCGCTTGCGGCCAGGGAGCAGCGCACACCTCCGGCGAGGACGGCCAGCCAGCGCAGGCGCAGCAGCAGCTCCGCGCTGGTGGAGAACTCCAGCCTGGGGACGGCCTCCAGCTGCTCGATGTCGATGTCCGGCTGGTAGAAGCGGTTGAAGAGGATGAGGCCGTCGACACCCGCCAGGTCCAGCATGGTGGCGAAGTGCACCAGGGAGGAGAAGAACGGCGAGAGCTTCACCGCCACGGGGAGGGAGACGGTCTCTTTCACCGCGCGCAGGATGTCCAGCGTCCGCTGTTCCACCGTGGCCGCGGGCTCCTGCGGGTCCGTGCCCATGTAGTAGACGTTGAGTTCCAGGGCGTCGGCCCCCGCCTCCTGCATGCGCCGCGCGTACTCCACCCAGCCTCCGGCCGTGGTCCCGTTCAGGGAGGCGATGACGGGGACGCGCACCGCCCGCTTGATCCGGCCGATCTGCGCCAGGTACTGCTCCGGGCCCAGGGCGAACTCCGCGGGGCGGGGGAAGTAGGAGACCGCTTCGGCGAAGGAGTCGGCGTGGACCTCCATGTGGTAGATGGTGGCCAGCTGCTCCTGGACGATCTGCTCCTCGAAGAGGGAGTGCATGACGATGGCCGCCGCGCCCGCCTCCTCCAGGCGCCGCACGGTGTCCAGGCTGTCCACCATGGGCGAGGCGCCGGGCATCAGCGGATGGGGCAGGGAGAAGCCCAGGTAGGTCGTGGAGAGGTCCACGCCCATCACTGGTCTGCCGCCGCCACGGCCTCGCCGGCCGGAGCTGCCGCCGCAGCTTCCGCCGGGGCCTTCCCCTCCAGCGGCAGCTTCGCCAGCTCGGCGTAGACCCGGTAGCGGGCACGCACGTCGTGGCGCGCCGCCTCCAGGAGGGCCTGCGCCCGCTGCCGGTCCTGGTGCTCGACCATGTGGAAGCGGGTCTCGTTGTAGGCGAACCTGCCCAGGTCCACCTTCGGCGGGGGGGAGTCCAGTTGCAGCGGGTTCTTCCCCTCCGCCACCCGCCGCGGGTCGTAGCGGAGCAGCGGCCAGTAGCCCGACTCCACGGCGAGCCTCTGCTGCTCCGGGCTGAAGGCCAGGTCGTAGCCGTGCATGATGCACGGGCTGTAGGCGATGATCAGGGAGGGGCCGGGGTAGCTGTCCGCCTCCAGGAAGGCGCGTACCGTCTGCGCGTCCTTGGCGCCGAAGGCCACGCGGGCCACATAGACGTTGCCGTAGGTCATGGCCATCATGGCCAGGTCCTTCTTCCCCGTGGCCTTGCCCGCGGAGGCGAACTTGGCCGCCGCGCCGCGCGGCGTGGCCTTGGACTGCTGGCCGCCGGTGTTGGAGTAGACCTCGGTGTCCAGGACCAGGATGTTCACGTCGTGGCCCATGGCCAGGACGTGGTCCAGCCCGCCGTAGCCGATGTCGTAGGCCCACCCATCCCCGCCCACGATCCAGACGCTCTTGCGCACCAAGTAGTCGGCCAGCAGGTCCAGCCGCCGCACCTCCGGTCCGTCCAGCACGGCCAGCTGTCGCCGCAGCTCCGCCACCCGCTGCCGCTGGGCGGCGATGCCCGCCTCCGTGGACTGGTCGGCGTCCAGCAGGCCGCGCACCAGGTCGGCGTCCAGGCGTGGGGCCAGGGCCTGCAGGAGGTCGCGCGCCTGTCCGGCCAGCATGTCCGCGGCCAGCCGCATGCCCAATCCGAACTCGGCGTTGTCCTCGAAGAGCGAGTTGGACCAGGCGGGGCCGCGGCCCTCACGGTTGGTGTGTAGGGCGTGGTGGGCAGGTTCCCTCCGTAGATGGAGGAGCACCCGGTGGCGTTGGCGATGAGCACCCGGTCGCCGTAGAGCTGGGTGAGCAGCTTGATGTAGGGGGTCTCGCCGCAGCCGGCGCAGGCGCCGGAGAACTCAAACAGCGGGGTGAGGAACTGTACATCCTTCACGTCGTGCTTCAGGCGGGTGCGGTCGGACTCCGG
>JBBIIQ010000233.1:0-2820 GCA_037446405.1 Armatimonadota bacterium
AGCCAGAACTGCGGCTGGGGCTGGCCCGGCCGCTGCCGCGCGGCCCGGTGGAAGGCCGCCGCCGCGGCGGCCAGCTGCCCCTGCCGGTAGAGGGCAACCCCCGCATCGAGGGCAGAGGCTGCGGCCAGGGGCGCCGGCCGCACCGCCAGCACCGCCAGCGCCAAGGCCAGGCCCAGAGCGGCCGGCCTCGTCATCACGTCAGCAGGTCCACCAGCTCGCTGCGCCGCTTCTTGATCGCCAGCCGCGCGCGGGCCACATTGCCTCCCGCGCGCAGCACGATCACCAGGAAGTGCTCCGGCGTGAGCATGACCACCAGCAGGGAGAGGCGGTCGGTGGAGAGGGAGACGGAGTCCACGTCCCCTCCGTCCAGCTTGCGCGCACAGTACGCTCCCACTTTGAGCAGGACGGCCAGGTCCTGGCCCATCCGCCCCAGGTCGGCCTCCAGGTCTTTGACCACGGCCTGCACCACGGTCCCGTCCATGGCGCCGACCGCCGCCGCCTGCGCGTCGTCGGGGGTCAGTTCCTGGAGGATCGCCCGCAGGGACATGGATGACTTCGTCAGCGCGTCCAACGACCGAGAAGGCTTCGACGTCTCCACTACCCCGCCCTCCGGCCTCAGGCAGAGCCGTCCGCTGGCGACGGCGGGCGTAGCTGGGTACGGATCGGGTGGCGGCGCGCGCGCACGGGAGCCCCGGGAGGTCCTGATCTAGCCACTATATGCCCGCCCTTCTGCACACACAGACCTGGCCGAGCTCACGGTGCCCGCGCGGGGCGCGACGGCCCGGAGAGACGCAGCAGCCGCAGGATCAGCCGCTCCACCGTCCGGTTGATCCAGCGGGTGGTGGGGAACTCCTGCGGCCCCAGGGGGTTGACCAGGATGGTGAACAGCCCGAGGCGGTTGCCCCCGAGGATGTCGGTGAGGAGCTGGTCGCCCACCAGCGCAGTCTGGGGCGGCGTCGTCCCCATCATCTCCATGGCCCGGCGGAACATGGAGGCGGCGGGCTTGGCCCACCCCTGGGCGATGGGCAGGCCGAGGCGCTCGGCCAGCGCGCGGCTCCGCAGGGAGCGGTTGTTCGTCACCAGCACCATGGGGAACCCTGCCGCCTGCGCCCGCGCCACCCAGGCGCGGACCTCCTCCGGGGGGGCGGTGGCGCTGTAGGGCACCAGCGTGTTGTCCAGGTCCAGGACGATGCCGCGGATCCCCTGCGCCCGCAGCCGCGCCACATCCACGTCGGTGATGGCGGGAAGCCAGAGGCGCGGCCGCAGGAGGTGGCGCAGCCTCACCGCCGCCACCGCCGGATGTTTCGCTGGTGCTCCTGCAGCGTGCTGCTGAAGGCGTGGCTGCCGTCGGGGCGCAGCACGTAGAACAGGTAGGGAGTCGCGGCGGGGCGGGCCGCCGCCTCGATGGCGGCCAGGCCGGGGTTGCTGATGGGACCCGGCGGCAGGCCCGTCTGGCGGTAGGTGTTGTAGGGGGAGTCCACCAGCAGGTCGGCTGCGGTCAGCGGGCCGCCGTGGCGCCCCAGGGCGTAGAGCACGGTGGCATCGATCTCCAGCCGCCAGCCGCGCTGCAGACGGTTGTAGATCACCCCGGCGATGATCGGGCGTTCTGCCGCCAGCTTGGCCTCCCGTTCCACCATGGAGGCGACGGTCAGGACCTCGTGCAGGGTTGCCCCCCGAGCGCGGATCTCCCGCCGCAGCGCCGGGGTGACCCGCTGCTCGAAGCGGCTCAGCATCGTCTGCACGATCTGCCGCGGAGGCAGGCCGCGGGGGATGGCGTAGGTGTCCGGGAAGAGGTACCCCTCCAGGTCGCGCCGCCCCTCCAGAAAGTCGAAGGCAAACGAGTCGCCCTCCTCCCGCACCAGGCGGAGGAAGGCCTCCCGCCCCGCCAGGCCCCCCATTGCCAGGAGGTCGGCGATCTGGGCCGCGGTGTAGCCCTCGGGGACGGTGACGCGGTGCAGCAGCACCTGGCCGCGGACGAGCCTGTCCAGGATCTGCAGCGGGGACATCGTGGGCGAGAGGAGGTACTCCCCGGACTGCAGCCGCCCTCCCACCCCCCGCACGCGGGCGGCGACGATGAAGGCCGGCGCGGAGCGCAGCACCCCCGCCTCAGCCAGGAGCGTGGCGATCTGCTCCAGCGAGGCCCCCGGCGGGATGACCACGACCCGCTGCGGCGCCTCCCGCGCCGCGGGCTGCAGCGCGGAGGAGACGACGAGGAAGGCCCCGGCCAGAGCCAGGGCCCCCACCATGGCGATGACGGCGATGCGGCGCACGCCTCAGGCGTCACGCCTCCGCGAACGGGTCCTCGTCCTCACCGTCCGCATCGTCGCCCCCTGCCCCTTCCGCCTCCTCCTCCTCGTCGGCGACCTCGATGGCGTCGTATTCCTCCAGGTCCCGCAGCGCGGCGGCGACGCGGCCGAACTCCTCCTCGTCGTCCACCGTGGTCAGCGTCTCGTCGTCCTCCACGCGGAAGATGACCGCCTCCTCCCCGCCCTCCGCGGGCTGGAGGATGGCGTAGCGCTGCTCCGCCACCTCGATGACGTCCACGATGTTGAACTCATGCTCGTTGCCCTGCTCGTCCACCAGGCTGATGGTCTCGCGATGTTTGCTCACTGGGCACCTCCGGCCGCGACGTCCTGCCGTCGCGGCTGCGACGCCAGGACGCGTGCAGTGTACCACCTCCGTGCCCCCGCTCACAAGGAAGGGGCAGCCCTCCCTTCCCGCCCGCCGCCCCGGTCCAGGTAGCCCTGCAGCAGCAGGGCGGCAGCCACGGCGTCGCGCAGCCGGCGCCGCCGGGCGCGGCGCACGTCGCCGGCCAGCAGC
>JBBIIQ010000234.1:0-2796 GCA_037446405.1 Armatimonadota bacterium
ACGCCATCGAGGGCATCTCCCACAGCCTCTGCACCCTGGAGTTCGAGAACAACCGCGCCATCTACGACTGGCTGCTGGAGAACCTGCGCGGCAGGTGCGGCCTGCCTGTGGCCCCCCGGCCGTACCAGTACGAGTTCGCCCGCCTGAACCTGGACTACACCGTTCTCTCCAAGCGCAAGCTGATCAAGCTGGTGGAGGGCGGATACGTCCGCGGCTGGGACGACCCGCGCCTGCCTACCCTCTCCGGCCTGCGCCGCCGCGGGGTGCCTCCCGAGGCCATCCGCGAGTTCTGCTCCCGCATCGGCGTGGCCAAGGCGGAGAACCGGGTGGATCTGGGCCTCCTGGAGGCGACCATCCGTGACCACCTCAACTACCAGGCGCCCCGCGTGCTGGCCGTCCTCAGGCCGCTGCGGGTGGTGCTGACCAACTACCCACAGGGCCGGGTCGAGCACCTGCAGGCCCCCTCCTGGCCGCACGACGTGCCCCGGGAGGGCTGGCGCACCGTGCCTTTCTCCCGCGAGCTGTACATCGAACGGGACGACTTCATGGAGCACCCCCCCAGGGGCTACCGGCGCCTGACGCCCGGGGGCCGGGTGCGCCTGCGCCACGCCTACGTCATCCGCTGCGATGAGGCCATCAAGGACGCGGCGGGGGAAGTGGTCGAGCTGCGCTGCACCTACGAGCCGGACTCGCTGGGCCGGACTCCCGCCGCCGGCCCGGTGCCGGGGACCATCCATTGGGTCTCCACGGCGCACGCCGTCCCGGCGGAGGTCCGCCTCTACGACCGCCTCTTCACCGTCCCCGACCCCGAAGCCGGCGAGGGGGAGTTCACGGACTACCTGAACCCGGCATCGCTGATCGTGGTGGCCGGCTTCGTCGAGCCCAGCGTCCTGGGAGATCCGGCACAGACCCGCTACCAGTTCGAGCGGCTGGGCTACTTCTGGCAGGACCCGGTGGACTCGCGCCCCGACCGCCTGGTCTTCAACCGCATCGTCACGCTGCGGGACTCGTGGGCCAAGGTCGCGCGGAAACTGCAGCACGGAGGTGAACCGCATGACGTGGGCGGACCTGCGGGTGTATGAGGTGCAGGTGCGCTCGTCGGGCGTCTTCGGCCGGGTGGTGCGCTCGGCCCGCACCCACCACGTGATCGTCGACGGCCCGGTCCAGAATGGCTGCCCGGGCGAAGAGTTCACGCCCGGAGAACTCTTCCTGGCCGGTGTGGCCACCTGCGCGGTCGAACTGGTGGAGGTCCTGGTGCGCGAGAAAGGCCTTCCGGTGCCTCGCGCGATCGCACGGATCACGGGAACCATCGATCGGTCCGCGCCGGTCCGCGCCGGTCCGCCCGGACGTCACCCTGTTCAACAGCGTCCGCCTGGACCTGCGCCTGGCCGGCGTCGACGGCCCGCAGGCCGCGGACCTGGTCGAGACGTTCAGACGCCGCTGACAGCGTCGCGGCGGAGCCGGCGCGCGGCGCGCCCGCAATGCAGGGCCTCGCAGCCAGATTCGCACCCGCCGTGCACGTGCCAGCGCGTCACACCGGTGCCTGTTCGTGAGATCGACACCGAGGATGTCCCGCGGCTGCGGGAGAGGGCACAGCAGCCCGACACGTCCGACGCCTGCCCCGCGGCGGCGATCACGCCCGCCTGTCGCATCGCGCCGCCCAGTTGCTGGCGGACCAGTCGGGCCTCCGCGACGAACGCGTGGTCGCCAGCCAGGATCGAGCCCACCGGTGCCGCCAGGCGCTTGGACAAGCAGAACTGCACGCTGTCCGACTCGCGCACGAGGTCCCGGACGTCCACGTGCAGCGCGATGGTGGCATTGAAGATCCGTGCGCCGTACTGATCGTCCCCCACCTCGGCGCGGGCCATGGCCTCCCGCATCGCCAACGTGGGCAGCGTGACCGTGTCCGAGCGAAGGTCGACCATCAACGCGCCTGGTCGGGCGCCGCCCGGGAGATCGTGGCCGGATGTGCGCCGCTGTCCGGCATGAGCCGCGGGCCGCTGGGGCGCCCGGGCGTCACCGGGATCGAGGCGGAGCCGGCTTGTGGCGCACCGTCCCCCGGACGGCCACCCGCCCTCAGCCGCGCGGTGGCCTCGCGGTCGAGCGCCCACCGCCGGGGCCCCTGGGGGACGACCACGACGCCGTAGCACTCGTGGGCGAGCTCGGGGGAGATGTGTTCTTCCACGACATCCCACAGCACCTGGTCGGGATCCCGGGTCCAGGGATCACCCCATCCCCCGGCGCCCGGGGTGACGATGGTGACCACGGTGCCACGCGCCACCGGCAGGGTCATCTTCGAGGACGGCAGCCGCTGGACGGTTCCATCCGGCAGCTCCATCAGACAGGCCGAAGGCCCCCCGGGCCCTCCCCCGAAGACTCCCCAGGGCCGTAGCCTCGCGCGGTCGGTCGAGACCGTCAGGGTGGTGTGGTCGCTGAGGATCTCAATCTCCCGCCGCATCCCCAGCCCCCCGCGGAAACGTCCGGGGCCGTCTGAGTCGGGCACCAACCCGTAGCACCGGATGCGCAGCGGGTAGGTCGCTTCTACCACCTCCACCGGCGCGTTGCGGGTATTCGTCATGTGGCACTGGACCGCGTCCATCCCGTCCTGGCAGTGCATGGCCCCCTGCCCGCCGGCGTAGGTTTCGACATAGTTGTAGAGCCGACCGGTGCGCGGGTCGACCCCGCCGATGTTGAACAGGCTCGTGACCCCATTGGACGCCGCTGCTGCCCGTTCAGGAACGGCCTGGACCAGCGCGCCCAGCAGGACGTCGACCACCTTGGGCGCGGTGATGATCG
>JBBIIQ010000235.1:0-2783 GCA_037446405.1 Armatimonadota bacterium
ACTGTGATGCGGTCCGACAGGGCCAGGATCTCGTCGAGGTCCTCCGAGACCTGCAGAACGACGGCTCCCTGCTGGCGGCGCCGCAGCAGCAGGGCGTGGATCTGCTCGGTGGCGCTGACATCCAGGCCGGAGGTGGGGTGGGCGGCGATGACGAGCCCCGGCTCCCCCGAGAGCTCGCGGGCGAGGATGAGCTTCTGGATGTTGCCGCCGGAGAGGGCGCGGGCGGGCGTGCGCGCGGACGGTGTGGCGATGTCGTACTCGGCGATCATGCGGCGGGCGAAGGCAGTGATCGCCTCCGGATCGAGGAGCGGCCCACGGCAGAAGGGGGGATAGCGGTATTGCCGCAGGACCAGGTTCTCCGCCACGGAGAGCCGCGGCACGATCCCCACCCGTACGCGCTCCTCCGGGATGTGCGCTGCTCCGGCCTCGAAGACCTCGCGCGCGGAGCGGTTGGTCACGTCCCGACCCAGCACCCGCACCCGGCCCCGCTCCGCCCGCCGCAGCCCGGTGAGGACCTCAACCTGCTCCCGCTGCCCGTTGCCCGCCACGCCGGCGATCCCCAGGATCTCGCCGCGGCGCACGCTGAAGGAGACCCCGCGCAGGGCCAGCAGACCGCGGTCGCTGCGCGCCCAGAGGTCCTCCACGGCCAGCGCCTCCCCGTCCATGGCGGCAGGCGCCTTGGGCAGGCGGAACTCGACGTCGCGGCCTACCATCATCCGGGCCAGGGCCCGCTTGTCCGTGCCCCCCACCGGCAGCGTGTCCACCACGCGCCCCTTGCGCAGGACGGTCACCCGGTCGGCGACGGCCATCACCTCGTCCAGCTTGTGGGTGATGAAGATGACGGCGTGCCCTTCCTCCTTCATCCGCCGCAGCACGGCGAAGAGGCCGAGCGTCTCCTGCGGCGTGAGGACGCTGGTCGGCTCGTCCAGGATGAGGATCTCCGCGCCCCGCAGCAGGGCCTTGAGGATCTCCACCCGCTGCTGCTCGCTGACGGAGAGGCTCCAGATGGGCGCCCGCGGGTCGACCACCAGGCCGTAGCGCTGCCCCAGGTCCTCGATGCGCCGCTGCACGTGCCGCGCCGGAAACAGCGCCGGCGTCCCGGCCAGCCCCAGGGCCACATTCTCCGCCACCGTGTGGCGGCGGACCAGGAGGAACTGCTGCGGGACCATGCCGATGCCGCGGGCGATGGCGTCGTGGGGGGAGCGGATGCGCACGGGTCGGCCGCGCAGCACGATCTCCCCGCCGTCGGGCTGGTAGATCCCGTAGAGGACACTCATCAGGGTGGTCTTGCCGGCGCCGTTCTCCCCCAGCAGGGCGTGGACCTCCCCCGGCCGCACTTCCAGGGTGATGCGGTCGTTGGCAACCACTCCGGGAAACGTCTTGGTGATGTTCCGGAGGACGAGGAAGGCCTCCACATGCACAGGGTTCTCCCTGCTGTGCCGCTCCCTCCTGCCGCCGGCGGCAGGAGGAGCAGAAGGCCGCTGTTGAAGCGTTACCGCAGACCATGGACGTCCTGCTGCCCCGCACCCTGGAAGAGGCCCTGGCGATGAAAGCCGACCGGCCGGAGGCCGTGCCGATCGCCGGGGGCACGGACGTGATGGTGGAGCTCAACTTCGACCGCCGCCGGCCGGAGGCCCTGATGGACATCTGCCGCCTGCCCGAGCTGGCACAGTGGCGGCGGGAGGACGGCACCTTCTTCCTCGGCGCCGGGGTGACCTTCACCCGCATCTTGCGAGAACTGCCGCAGTTCCGCCCCCTGACGCAGGCCGCGCGGAGCGTGGGCTCGCCGCAGATCCGCAACCGGGGGACGGTGGGCGGCAACCTGGGGACCGCCTCGCCGGCCGGCGACGCCCTGCCGGTGCTGGCCGCCTACGACGCCGAGGTGATTCTGGGGCGCGCTGGCGGGCAGATCCGGGCCCTGCCCTGGCACCAGTTCCTGGTGGGGCCGAAACGGACGGCGCTGGACCCGGTGGAGCTGATCCTGGGGGCACGCTGGCGCGTCACCCGGGGCCCGGGGTCCTTCTCCAAGGTGGGTCCGCGGAACGCCATGGTCATTGCCGTGGCCAGCCTCTGCCTGGTGCTGGACGAGGGGACGCGGCAGGTGCGCGTGGCCCTGGGCTCGGTGGGGCCGACGGTGCTGCGCGCGCCGGCGGCAGAGGCCTACGTCGCCAGGGCCCTGGAGGACGCCGGGGTGTGGGACGACCCGACGGCGCCACTGCCGGCGCCGGTCCTTGAGGAGTTCGGTCAGCGGGTGGCCGCGGCGGCCCGGCCGATCGACGACGTGCGGGGGACCGCCGCCTATCGCCGGCACGCCTGCGCGGTGCTGGCCCGACGGGCGCTGGGATGGGCGCTCCAGGAGAGGAGAGGCTGATGCTGGTCAAGGCCAGGGTCAACGGGGAGTGGCGCACGGCGGATGTCTGGCCCGGGGCCAGCCTGCTGTACATGCTGCGTGAGCACCTGGGGCTGCCCGGCTCGAAGAACGCCTGCGAGCAGGGGGAGTGTGGCTCCTGCTCCGTCTGGCTGGACGGCGAGCTGGTCTGTGCCTGCCTGGTGCTGGCGGCGCAGGCGCACGGGCGGGAGGTGGAGACGGTGGAGTCTCTGGCCACCGACGAGCGCCTCCACCCCGTGCAGGAGGCCTTCGTCGAGGCCGGCGCGGTGCAGTGCGGCTTCTGCACCCCGGGGCTGGTGGTCGCCGTGACCGACCTGCTGCGCCGCGAGCCCGACCCCGACGAGGCCACGGTGCGGGAAGCCCTCTCCGGGAACCTCTGCCGCTGCACCGGCTA
>JBBIIQ010000236.1:0-2749 GCA_037446405.1 Armatimonadota bacterium
GGCGCGGCGGGAACGGCAGAGGCAGGTGGCGGCCGAGCGCGCGCGCCGGGCTCCTCCGCTGCCGGCGGGCCCGCCGCGCTCCCGGGCGAAGCTGCCCGGGAGGTTGGTGCGCAACCCCCACGACGGAGCCTCCCCAGAGGGCGCCGTCCCCCGCTACTTCTTCGTCGCCGATGCGGAAGCCCACGGCCCGGGCGAGCTGCGCGTCCCCATCTACCACCAGGTCAACCCCCAACCGGACCTGCTGCGCAAGGAGATCTACTGGGCGGAGGTGGCGGGGATGCGGCTGGAGGCCGGCAACCTGCCGCTGCTGGCGGAGGCGCTCTCCGCGGAGCTCGCCCGGCTGCGCCGCGGCGGCGCGCTGCCCCGCTACTGGTTCATGCTGCCCGACGGCGGCAGTGTGCCGGTGTTCGCCCGGGGGGACGGGTTCGAGGCCCGAGTGCCCGGAGGCCCGCACCTGGTGGAGCGGACCCTCGGACGGCTGCGCCGCCGCCTGGCTGAGTACCTGGCGCCCTTCGGAGAGGCCGCCCAGGACGGCGCGCCTGCGGTCCTGGTGCTTGGGGCCGATCTGCGCTGCGTCCGACCGGTCGCGGCCTTCGCCGCTCGGGGACTCTGGCTGCCGGTGGTGCGAATGGACGGGGCGCTGGTGGTGGAGGAGGCGCAGCGGGAGCGCCAGCCTGCGGGCGAGGCGGACGCCGCCGCGCTGCTCCCCCTGCGCCGCCGCATCGCCGAGCGCCTGGCGGCCCAGGGTCGGGTGCGCTCCCCCGCCGAGGTGCGCATCGAGGAGCTGGAGCAGCGTACGGCACAGCGGCTGCGCCAGCTCCTGAGCCCGCCGGTGGGCCGCCTGGCCTGCTTCAGCGCCGACGGCGGGACGCTGGAGCAGATCCTCCTCCCGCTCTTCCGCTTCCAAGGTGAGGTGCTCTGCCCCGGCCGGGCGGACTTCTCCGTCCTCTACGTCGGGCGGGACGAGGAGGAGCTGCGCGCCCAGGTGGACCGCTCCCCCTGGCGGGACGGCCGGGGCGCCGGCGCAGACCTGTTCCGGCATGCCGGATGGCAGGCCGACGAGACGCGCGCGCTGGGGAGGGTGATCTGAGGCATGGCAGTGGGATGGATCGTGGCTGCGGGCGTGGTGCTGCTGGGCGCCGCCTTCGCCGTCTGGGCGGCGCGGTACACCAAGGTCGGCCCCAACGAGGTGCTGATCATCTCCGGCCGGCGGCGCACGGTGCCGGACCCCGCCGGAGGGAGGCGCACCGTGGGCTACCGCCTGGTGCATGGCGGGGGCACCTTCGTCTGGCCCATCAAGGAGAAGGTGCAGCGCATGTCCCTGGAGCTGATGACCCTGGAGGTGCGCACCCCGGAAGTGTACACGGCCATGGCCGTCCCGGTCACCGTGGACGGGGTGGCGCAGATCAAGGTGAAGGGCGACGACGCCTCCATCGCCCTGGCCGCCGAGCAGTTCCTCTCCCGGTCGCGGGAGGAGGTGATGCGCACCCTGCTGCAGACCCTGGAGGGGCACATGCGCGCCATCCTGGGGACCATGGTCGTGGAGGAGATCTACCGCGGGCGGCAGGAGCTGGCCCGCCGCGTGCGCGAGGCCGCCGCCGAGGACCTGGGGAAGATGGGGATGGAGATCATCTCCCTGACCATCCGCAACGTCACCGACAGCCAGGGGTACCTGGAGGCGCTGGCCCGCCCCCGCATCGCCCAGGTGAAGCGCGACGCGGTGAAGGGGGAGGCGGAGGCGGAGTGGGAGGCGCAGCAGGCCCGCTTCGCCGCCGACACCCGCATCGAGGCGGCGCGGCGGGACATGGAGATCAGCAAGGCGGGCTTCGAAGCTGAGGTGAAGCAGAAGCGGGCCGAGGCCGACCTGAGCTACGACCTGCAGCGCTTCAAGATCGCCCAGCAGGTCAAAGCCGAGGAGATCCAGGTGGGCATCGTGGAGAAGCAGAAGGCCGTGGAGCTGCAGGCGCAGGAGATCCTCCGCCGGGAGAAGGAGCTGGTGGCCACGGTCCTCAAGCCCGCCGAGGCCGAGCGGCAGAAGATCGAGCTCCTGGCGGAGGCGGAGCACTACCGCCTCAAGGCCGAAGGGCAGGGGCGCGCCGAGGAGATCCGGGCCCGGGGCAGTGCCGAGGCCGCGGTGATGAAGGAGAAGGGCCTGGCCGAGGCCGAGGCCATGCTGCGCAAGGCCGACTCCTGGGGGCGGTACAACGAGGCCGCCATCAGCGAGCTGTTCATCAACGTCCTGCCGCAGCTGGCCCGCGCGGTGAGCGAGCCGCTGGCCAGGACCGAGAAGATCGTCGTGGTGGGCAGCGACGGGAAGGGCACCGGCGCCTCCAGGATCACCGGCGACGTGGCCCAGGTGGTGGCGCAGCTGCCGGCCGTCATCGAGGCGCTGACGGGGATCAAGCTGCACAAGCTCCTGGAGCGGCTCCCCGCCGTGGCGGGAGCGGCCGGGCGCAGCGAGCCCGGGGAGCGCGAGGAGCCTGCCTAGGAGGTGGAGGAGATGGTCAAGGCCACCCCGCGTCCTGCAGTCCTCAAGCCGGCGACGGCGGCGGAGGTGCTGGCGCTGTGCCAGGGGACCGTGGAGGTGCGGGAGCGGCAGCGGGTGGAGGTGGTCGACCTGCGCTTCGTGGACCTGCTGGGCGGTTGGCAGCACTTCTCCATCCCGGCGGGGGAGCTGAGCGAGGAGCTGTTCACGGAGGGCATCGGGTTCGACGGATCCAGCATCCGCGGCTTCCAGCACATCCACGAG
>JBBIIQ010000237.1:0-2737 GCA_037446405.1 Armatimonadota bacterium
ACGGCGGCGGTGGGGGCCCCGGCGGGGGACGAGGCCCGATCGGCGGGCGGCGCGCCCGCGGCCCGCGTCACCGCCGCGTCAGGACGTGCCGGTGAGCAGGCGCAGCGCCTCGCGCAGAATCGTCTCTGGCTCGGACATCCGGCCCATCCCCTCGCGTCCCGACGCCAGCCGCCCGTACTCCGGCCCGACGATGTGCGCCCCGCGGCTGCGCAGCTTCTCCAGGTGTTCGTCCACCGTGGGGTGGGCGTACATCAGGTCGCTCATGGCCGGGGCAATCAGCAGCGGGGCACGGGTGGCCAGCGCGGTGGCCGTGACCAGGTCGTCGGCGAGGCCCAGGGCCAGCTTGGCCAGGGTGTGCGCCGTCGCCGGGGCGATGATGAAGAGGTCGGCCCGCGCTCCCAGCGTCACGTGCGGCTCCTCCCAGGGGTTCTCCGCGGCCCACATGTCGGTGAGCACGGGCTGTTGCGAGAGCGCCCGGAAGGTGAGGGGCTGGACGAACTGCGTCGCAGCGGCGGTCATCAGCACGTGCACCTCCGCCCCCTCCTGGCGCAGGCCGCTGATCACGTACCCCACCTTGTACGCGGCGACGCCGCCGGTGATCCCCACCAGCACCACCTTGCCCGCCACCCTGCCCCGCTGGTTCACCGCCGCTCCTCGCCCGACCCCGCCGCGCCCACGGGGCGGTCCGGCCGGGCCATACGCTCCGCCAGCAGCGCCAGGACGTCCACCAGGTCCTCCGCCGACCACAGCCCGGTGTCCAGGACCACGTGGTAGGTCGAGAGGTTGGTGATGTCCACGCCGTAGAGCGTGCGGTAGCGCTGCCACTCGCTGGCCTCCCGTTCCCGCAGGTCGCGCTCGGCCGCCTCCACCGGAATGCCCTCCCGCTGCGCCACGCGCCCCGCCCGCACCGGCAGGTCCGCGTGCAACCACACCTTCAGGTCCGCCGGCACCATCCAGCCGGCCAGCCGGCTCTCCACGACGCAGCGGCCGGCGCGGGCCAGCTCGGCCTGCATCCGGTCCACCTCCCGGTCCAGGGTGGGGTCCTGCTCCGCCAGGCGGTTCAGCTCCAACACCGAGAGGCCCCGCCGCCGCGCCATCTCCCGGAAGGCCTCGCCCGCCGAGAGGTAACGGTACCCCAGCCGCTGCGCCAGGGCCCGCGCCACCGTGCTCTTGCCCACCCCGATCGGCCCGGCGATGGCGACGATCACGGGTGCCCCGGCAGGGTCACTCCGCCGACTCCTCCTCCGGCTCGCGCGCCGCAAAGCGGTGCGCCACCGTCTCCGGCTGCACGGCGGAGAGGACCACGTGCCCGCTGTCCGTGATGACCACGGCACGGGTGCGCCGCCCGTAGGTGGCGTCGATGAGCATCCCCCGCTCCCGCGCCTCCTGGATGATGCGTTTGACCGGGGCCGAATCGGGGGCGACGATGGCGATGACCCGGTTGGCGGCGACGATGTTGCCGAACCCGATGTTGATCAGCCGCGGCTCCATGCGCACCTGGCGACGTCTCCCCTCCCCGTGCCTACTCCACGTTCTGCACCTGTTCCCGGAGGCTTTCCAGCTCGCTCTTGATGGCGATCACCGCGCGCGAGATCTCCAGGTCGTTGGCCTTGGCGCCGATGGTGTTGGTCTCCCGTCCCATCTCCTGGAGGAGGAATTCGAGCTTCCGTCCCACCGCGCCTTCCCCCGCCATCGTCTCCCGGTAGTGCGCGAGGTGGCTGCGCAGCCGCGTCACCTCCTCGGTGATGTCGCTGCGCTCGGCGAAGAGCGCCAGCTCCGCCGCCAGCCGCCCCTCGTCCAGCGGCACCTCGCCCAGCAGCTCCGTCAGGCGTTGCCGCAGGCGTCCTGCGTAGTCGGCCACCACCTGTCGCGCCCGCTGCGCCACCTGGTCCACCAGCTCCTGCACGCGGTCGAGGCGAGCCGCGGCGTCGGCGGCGAGCCGGGCGCTCTCCTCCGCCCGCATGCGCAGCAACTCCTGCAGCGCCGCGCCGACCACCCGCTCCAGGTCGGCCCACAGCGCGGCGGCATCCTCGCGCGCCTCCTCCAGCCGCACCACCTCGGGGAAGGCGAGGAGCTGCGGGAGCGTCACCTCGCCGCGCAGGCGCAGCGCCCGCTTCACCTGGCGCGTCGCCGCCAGGTACTCCCGCGCCAGGGCCAGATCGGCGCGCACCGCCCGCGACCGGCCGCCCGGGGTCTCCCGCGACACGGTCACCTCCACGCGCCCCCGCTGGATCCCGCGCTGCACCACCCCGCGGACGCGGTCCTCCAGCGCCGCCAGCTCCCGCGGCAGCCGCACCTGAATCTCCATGAACCGGTGGTTCAGCGACCGCATCTCCACGCTGATCCTCCCCCACGACGTGTCCGCGGCTGCCGCGCCGAACCCGGTCATCGAGCGCATGCCTGCACCTCCTCCACTGTGCTTCGGTTCCCCCTCACCCTCTCCTGCCCCCGCGCCCCGCGCATCCCTTGCCGGGTACGCGAGCACGGACTACCGTGACCATGGGAATGGAGCCGCTCATCCCTCCGGCGTTCGACAGCCTGGTGCTGGCCGCGGTGGCGCAGGAGATCGCGCAGCACCTGGGCGGGGGCCGCGTCGGCGGCGTCCTGCAGCCCGACGCGCAGACCGTCGGCCTGCGCCTGCGCACGCGCGGTGGGGCCGCGGGGCTTGTCTGCTCCATCCACCCGCGGTGGGCCCGCTGTGTGATCGCCCCGCTGCCCGAAGGCCGCGCCGCCCAGG
>JBBIIQ010000238.1:0-2737 GCA_037446405.1 Armatimonadota bacterium
CTGCGCAAGGGCGTGGACATGTTCTGCGAGGTCGCCCGCCGGGTGCCGGAGCTCTCCTTCGTCTGGTTTGGCCGCATCTCCAAGGTGGTGAAGGCGGAGACGCTGGACGTCATCGCCCAGGCGCCGCCCAACGTGCGCTTCCCCGGCTACGTGGACGACGTCGCCGACGCCTATGCCGCCGGCGACCTCTTCTTCTTCCCCAGCCTGGTGGAGAACGAGGGGATCGCCATCCTGGAGGCGGCGGCGGCGGGACGGCCGTTGCTGTTGCGCCAGGCCGAGTGCTTCGCCGGCCGCTTCATCCACGGGGAGAACTGCCTGCAGGGCTCCACCGCCGAAGAATTCGCCGCACAGCTGCGCCGCCTGGCAGCCGACGAGGCGCTGCGCGACCGGCTGAGCGCCGCCTCCCGCGCCTTCGCCGCACGCCACTCCCTGGACCAGGTGGGCCGCCGCCTGCGGGAGATCTACACGCGCCTGATGTGAGGGGGCCGCGCACCGGCCTCAGGCCGTGTGCTCCCCCGCGCCTTCTGCAGAGACGGTGCCCAGATGGGCGGTCTTGGCCCAGTCCACCCGGCCGGTAACCGCCGCGCGCACGTAGCGGGCGATGGCCAGCGGCACAACGATCACCCGGTGCAGGGCGAAGACGGAGGAGCGCAGTAACACCGCGCCCACGGCCAGCGGTGACCAGCCCCGCTCCCGCACTACGGTGGCCACCAGCGCCAGCGTGAAGAACACCGAGATGGACACCATCACCTCGCGGGCGATGCCCAGGAAGAGGACCACGGCGCCGGCGAGCCCGATCAGGGCGTAGGCGTAGGTGGTGAGCAGCGCCAGCGTCGCCAGCAGCAATCCGGCCAGGAAGAAGAACATGTCCAGTCGCACCCGTAGCGGCATCCGGGCCACCAGCAGCGCGGGGAGCTGCTCGCCCAGGCAGCGCAGCGCCCCCTCGAACCAGCGCGTGCGCTGCCGGAGCAGGGCGCGCACGCCCCCCACCGCCTCCTCCCAGACCACGGCGTCGTCACAGTAGCGAATGCGCCAGCCGGCCAGGTAGAGGCGGACGGAGAGGTCGATGTCCTCGGTGAGCGCGTGTTCGTTCCACCCGCCCGCCGCCCGCAGCGCCTCGCGCCGCACCAGCATCCCGTTGCCGGCGAAGGTGACGAAGGCGCCCGCGGCCTGCCGCGCCCGCTGCAGGGCGGTGTAGGTGACGGCGAACTCGTCGTCCTGCATCCGGGTGAGCAGGTTCCTCCCGGCGTTGTAGAAGAGACGCCGCCCCTGCGCGCCGCCCACCCGGGGATCGTCCAGCGCGGCCACCAGGCGCTGCAGGTAGTCCGGCGCCACGCGCGCATCTGCGTCGAAGACCGCCAGGAGCCGCCCGCGGGCGTGCCGCGTCCCCACGTTGAGCGCCGCAGCCTTCCCCCGCCCGCCCACCGCCGTGCGCACCACGCGGCTCCCCAGCTAGCGCGGCAGCCGCGGGAGGATCTGCGGCGTCCCGTCGCGCGAGCCGTCGTCGATGACGATGATCTCAAAGCGGCGGCGCCTCCCGGCGTGGTAGTCCAGCCGCGCCAGGCGACGCAGGGTCTCCTCGATCACCCGCTCCTCGTCCCGCGCCGGCACCAGCACCGAGACAAAGGGTCGCGCCCGCCGGCCCGGCGGCGAGGTGGGACGGCGGCCCAGGCTGAGCAGGAGCATCGTCCCCATGGAGACGCTCAGGGCGATGAAGAGGATCTGCAGCCAGCGCACGCTGACCAGGTAGGTGTGGAACATGAACCGCCCCAGGTACTCCATGCTGTG
This sequence comes from Armatimonadota bacterium, assembly GCA_037446405.1. Classification (GTDB taxonomy): domain Bacteria; phylum Sysuimicrobiota; class Sysuimicrobiia; order Sysuimicrobiales; family Humicultoraceae; genus Humicultor. Next base: position 1,789 of record JBBIIQ010000238.1, read on the forward strand.
CACGGCCTGCGCGGTCCAGAGGACGGCGATGAGCAGGAGGACCAGGTGGCTGGTGGCGCGGGTGCGCACCGGCAGGGTCCCCTCTAGCCGCCCACCGCGGTGGCCAGGAGGCGGGCCAACGAGGACGTGTAGGGGGGCGTGGCCACGCCGGCGTCGGTGACGATGGCCGTGATCAGGTGGTGCGGGGTGAGGTCGAAGGCCGGATTGCGTACGCGCACACCGTCAGCCGCGATCTGCCGGCCGCCCCAGCGGGTGACCTCCTCGGGTGGCCGCTCCTCCACCGGGATGGCGCCGCCGTCGGCCGCGTGCGGGTCGACCGAGGAGAGAGGCGCGGCCACCAGGAAGGGGATCTCGTGCGCCCGCGCCAGCACCGCCAGGGTGTAGGTGCCGATCTTGTTGGCCACGTCGCCGTTGCGGGCCACGCGGTCGGCGCCGACGATGACCCGGTCGATCTCGCCGCGGGCCATCAGGCTCCCCGCGGCGTTGTCGGTGATCAGCGTGGCTGGGATGCGGTCCCGCTGCAGCTCCCAGGTGGTCAGGCGCGCCCCCTGCAGGACGGGACGCGTCTCGCAGACGATGACCTCGATCCCCTTGCCCTGCTCGTGGGCGCGGCGAAGGATGCCATAGGCGGTGCCGCCTTCCACGGTGGCCAGGCTCCCGGTGTTGCAGTAGGTGAGGATGCGTTCTCCGGGGCGGATGAGGGCTGCGCCGTACTCGGCGATGGCCCGGTTGGCGCGGATGTCCTCGGCGGCGATGGTCTCCGCCTCCCGCAGCAGCGCCGCCCCCAGGGGCTGACCGCCGCGCGCCGCCGCCTGCATGCGCTCCAGGGCCCAGCGCAGGTTGACCGCTGTCGGCCGGGTCGCCAGCAGCCCCTCCACGGCTCGCTGCAGCGCCGCGGGAGCGGTCTGGGCCGGCGCACCCTGCACCGCCAGCACCACGGCGTAGGCGG
>JBBIIQ010000239.1:0-2713 GCA_037446405.1 Armatimonadota bacterium
CCCCGGCCACCGCCGCCCCCGCCCACAGGTAGACCGGCGGCGGCAGCGTCCCCGCCCGCCCCAGCACGCCGGCCAGCCCGGCGGCGGAGTTGACCAGGATGAAGGCCGCCGCGATCCCCGCCTGCTCCCGAATCGTCGCCCACCCGGTGAGGACCAGCAGGGGGCTGAGGAAGATCCCGCCACCCACGCCGGTCAGCCCGGCGAGCAGCCCGATGCCCGCCCCGAGCAGGACCGCCAGCCAGGGCGGCGGACGCCGAGACGCCCGCCCGCTCCGCTCCCGGCCCGGCAGGAAGAGCCGCAGGGCGCCGGCCAGGAGGACCGCCCCGACCACCCGCCGGTAGAGCGCACCGGGCAGCACCAGCGTCCCGCCCACAAAGGCCAGCGGCACCGACGCCGCGGCAAATGGCGCAAACGCCCGCCAGGAGAAGAATCCGGCGCGGACGTAGCGCACGGTACCGATGCCGGCCACCAGGACGTTTAGCGCCAGCGCGGCGGGGCGCATCACCGCCGGCTCGATACCGGCCAGAGCCATCAGCGCCAGGTAGGCGGAGGCGCCCCCGTGCCCCACCGAGGAGTACAGCAGGGCCGCGACAAAGATGGCCGCCGCCAGGACGGCCGCAGCCGTCATCTCCATCCGCCTGCGGAGCGCGGGACCCCCGGGTGCCCGTTCGCCTCGGCCACGCGCGCGGCTAGATCAGGCGCAGCTCCTCGCCCACCCGCCGGAAAGCCTCCAGCGCCCGCTCCAGGTGCTCACGGGTGTGGCCCGCGGTGACGATGGTGCGCACGCGGGCCTTGCCCCGCGGGACCGTGGGGAAGGCGATCCCCAGGGCGAAGACGCCGTGGTCGAACAGCCTGTCGGAGAGCTGCATGGCCCTGGCCTCGTCGCCCACGATCACGGGGGTGATGGGCGTCTCGCTGTTGCCGGTGTCGAAGCCCAGGTGTCTCAGTCCCTCCTTGAAGAAGCGGGTGTTCTCCCAGAGGCGGGCGATCAGCCCCTCCTCCTCCTGCACCAGACGCACCGCCTCCAGCGCCGAGGCGGCCACCGACGGAGGGTGCGAGGTGGAGAAGAGCAGCGGCCGGGCGCGGTGGATCAGGTAGTCCACCAGCGTCTGGCTGCCGGCCACATAGCCGCCCAGCCCGGCAAACGCCTTGGAGAGGGTGCCCACCTGGATGTGCACGCGCCCGTGCAGGTGGAAGTGGTCGATGGTGCCGCGACCCTGCCGGCCCAGCACCCCGCTGGCGTGGGCGTCGTCCACCATCATGATGGCGCCGAACTCCTCCGCCGCCGCCACCAGGTCGGGCAGCGGGGCGATGTCCCCGTCCATGCTGAAGACCCCGTCGGTGATGAGCAGGAGGCGGCGCGCGCCCTGCGAGGCGGCCAGCAGCCGCCGCGCCGCCTCCACATCCCGGTGCGGGTAGATCTTCTTCTCCGCCCCGGAGAGCCGCGCCCCGTCGATGATGCTGGCGTGGTTGAGCTCGTCGCTGACGATGACGTCCTCCTTGCCCAGCACCGCCGCCACGGTGCCGGCGTTGGCGGTGAACCCCGACTGGAAGAGGAGGGTCGCCTCCGTCTGCTTGAAGCGGGCGAGCTCGGCCTCTAGCTCTCGGTGGATGGCCATGTTCCCGGCGATGGTGCGCACCGCGCCCGGCCCCACGCCCAGCGCCTCCACGGCCCGTCGCGCCGCCTCCTTCAGGCGGGGGTGGTTGGCCAGGTTCAGGTAGTTGTTGGAGCAGAGGTTGATCACCTCGCGGCCGTCGTAGACGGCCACCGGCGCCTGGGGGCCGCTGAGCAGCCTCGGCCAGCGGAAGAGCCCGCGCGCCTTCAGCTCGCGCAGCTCGTCGTCGAGGTAGGCCAGGGGGTTGACCATGCTCTTCATTCCTTCACCTCCTCCTGCGCGGCCAGGACGAAGACCACCTTCCCGGCCGCGCCGGCCTCAAGCAGGGCGAACGCCTCATGGTATGCCTCCAGGGGAAAGCGGTGGGTGATCAGCGGGCGAATGTCCAGCCCGCGCCGCAGCAGGGCGGTGGCCTGCTCCCACGTCTGCCACAGGCGGCGGCCGAAGATCCCCTGCAGGTGTACCGCCTTGAAGATGACGTCGTTGGTCAGGTCGATCTCCACCGGCCGCGCGGGGAGCCCCAGCAGGGACATCCACCCTCCGCCGCGCAGCGCCCGCAGCCCGTCGCGGATGCCGCCGGGGTGCCCGGACATCTCCAGGACCACGTCCACGCCCTGCCCCCCGGTCGCCTCCCGCAGGCGGGCGGGCACGTCCTCCGCCGCATCCAGCACCAGGTCGGCGCCCGCCTGCCGGGCCAGGGCCCGCCGCTCCGGCCGCAGGTCGGAGGCGGCGATGAACGCGGCTCCGGAGGCCCGCAGCACCGCGATGGCCATCAGGCCGATGGGGCCGCAGCCGACCACGGCCACGCGCCGCCCCGCCGGATCGGTGGCCAGCGCGGTGTGCCCCGCGTTGCCCAGAGGGTCCATCACCGCCGCCACCTCCAGCGGGACGGTGGCCCGATCCAGGCGCCAGGCATTGCTCGCCGGCAGGACCACGTAGTCGGCAAAGGCCCCGTCGCGGTCGATGCCGATGATTTCCAGGCGATCGCAGATGTGGGCATCGCCGCGGCGGCAGGCCGGACACTGGCCGCAGGCGACGTGCCCCTCCCCGGCCACGAAGTCTCCGACCTGCACCTCGCTGACGCCGGGGGCGACGGC
>JBBIIQ010000240.1:0-2707 GCA_037446405.1 Armatimonadota bacterium
AGAACGGTTTCTGCCGCCGCCGCGGCGCACCGCCTGGGGCTGGTGGGCGTGCACAGCATGGTGCGGGACGGTCCGTGGCCGGAGGCTCTGGCCGTGCTGCAGGCTGCGCGCCGTGAGGGGGCGCTGCGCCTGCGGGTGTGGATGACCATCCCGCTGGACCACCTGGAGCGCGCCGCGGCGCTGGGGATGCGTACAGGGCTGGGCGATCACTGGCTGCGGGTGGGCGGGGTGAAGATCTACGCGGACGGCACGCTCGGCTCGCAGACGGCCAGCATGCTGGAGCCCTTCGAGGGGCAGCCCGGCAACAGGGGCATAGCCGTCCACAGCGCCGCGGCGCTGCAGGAGCTGGTGGGCCGCGCTGTGGCGGCAGGCCTGTGGCCGACGGTCCACGCCATCGGCGACCGGGCCAACAGGGAGGCGCTGGAGGCCTTTGCCGCCCACCATGGGGCGGCGCGCCGATCAGGCGTGCGCTTCCGCCTGGAGCACGTGCAGCTCCTTCACCCCGACGACCTGCCCCGCCTGGCGCAGCTCGGCGTGGTGGCGTCCATGCAGCCTATTCACTGCACCAGCGATCGCGACATCGCCGACCGCTACTGGGGAGCCCGCAGCCGCACCGCCTATGCCTGGCGCTCGCTGCGCCAGCAGGGGACCGTCCTGGCCTTCGGCTCGGACGCTCCGGTGGAGACGCTCGACCCCTGGCAGGGGCTGTACGCCGCGGTGACGCGGCGCCGCCCCGACGACCCGCGGCCGGCGTGGCACCCCCAGGAGACGCTCTCCGTCGAGGAAGCGCTGCGCGCCTACACCGTCGGCGCGGCGTACGCGTCGGGCGAGGAGGCCAGCAGGGGGACTCTGGCACCCGGACGCCTGGCTGACTTCATCGTGGTCGACCGAGACGTCCTGGTGGAGGCCGCAGCGGATCCGCAGGCCCTGCTGGAGACCCGCGTCCTCACCACGGTGATCGGGGGGACGCCTGTGCACACCGCGGGGCCTCTCGCCGGTCTCGCCCCGGACGCCTGAACCATCCTACCCGGCGAGCAGGGGGCCAAGGGGAAGGTGGAGCCCGGGGAGCCCTGGCGCGCCGTCCACCGCTGCTGGAGGCGAGGATTTTGGAGTCTGCGGTGGTAGAATACACGAGCCGAGGATGTGACCACGCTTGGCCCCGAGGAGGTGAGTGGCGTTGTACAGGTATGAGGCGAAGAAGTTCCGCTCGTTTGAGGTGGCGCTGGACGGGATCAGCAAGAAGACCATGGAGGAGCACTACAAGCTCTACCAGGGCTACGTCAACAAGGCCAACGAGATCCTGGAGAAGCTCGCCGTCCTGGACAAGGACCCGGCCAAGGCCAACCCCACCTACTCCGACATCCGGGAGCTCAAGGTGGAGTACACGCGCGCGGTGGGCGGGGTGAAGAACCACGAGAACTACTTCGCCCTGCTGGGGGGCACAGGAGGGAAGCCCTCGGGGAAACTGGCCACACTGATAGAGCGGGACTTCGGCTCCTTCGAGGCTTGGCAGCAGGACCTCAAGGCGACGGGGATCGCCGCCCGCGGCTGGGCCTGGCTGGCCTACGACTGGGACAGCGGGCGCCTCTTCAACTACATCGGGGACGAGCAGAACACGTTCCCCATCTGGAATGCCAGCGTGCTTCTCGCCCTGGATGTCTTCGAGCACGCCTACTTCATCGACTTCGGCACGGCCAAGGCGGCATACATCGACACCTTCTTCCGCAACCTGGACTGGACGCTGCCCGAGCAGATCGCCCGGGATGTCCTGCCGGGGGAGAAGTAGGGTCGAGAGGCGTGGCACGGGCGGTCCACCGGGCCGCCCGTGCGCGGCCCGCGGGCGGGGATGCGTCTCCTGATGCGACGGCTAAACGTTCTCCCCCGGCGCAGCGTCTCTTCCGGTGGGGGGTGCCGCTTGGACCAGGAGGACGCGGCCCTCGTCGAGGCGTTCCAGCGGGGTGAGGAGTCCGCCTTCACCGCCCTGGTGATCAAGTACCGGGAGACGGTCTATCGCCTTGCCCGCCGTCTCCTGGGCAGCCATGAGGACGGGGCGGACATCACCCAGGAGGTCTTCCTGCGGGCGTACCGCGCCCTGCCGCGGTTTGACGGACGGGCACACCTGCGCACCTGGCTCTACCGGATCACGGTCAACCTCTGCCTGGACCATCAGACCCGCCGCCGCCGCCTCCTCTGGGCGGAGCTGGAGGAAAGCACGGCGGAGGCACCGCCGCAGGCGGAGCCAGCGGCGCGGGCGCAGGCTGCGGCCACCGCCCAGGCCATCGCCCGGGCCGTGGCGGCGCTGCCTCCGCGGCAGCGGGCGATGGTGGCGCTGCGCCTCTACCAGGACCTCCCCTACGCGGAGATCGCCCAGATCCTGGGGTGCTCCGAGGGGACCGTCAAGGCGACAATGTTTGCCGCCCTGCGCAGGCTGCGCGTCGCGCTGGCGGCGGAGTGGAGCGAGCTGCCCGGAGGCGCGCGCCGCGTTGCTGGAGGTCACCACCGGCCGGACTCCGCCGGACCTGCGCCGCGCGGTGGCCGTCCACCTGGCGGACTGCCCGCAGTGTCGCGCGCTGGGCGGCGAGCTGGAGGAGACGGTGGCACGGTTGCGGGCGGTTCCCGTGCCGGCCCCACCGGAGGGCTTCTGGCCCGACTTCATGCGGCGTCTGGAGGAGCGCATCCGCAGGCGGGAGAGGCCGGCCGACCGGCT
>JBBIIQ010000241.1:0-2688 GCA_037446405.1 Armatimonadota bacterium
CGTCACCCGGGCCGTGCTCACCCTCCGCGGCACCGGCGGGGCGCTGACCGGCAGACTCTCCCGAACCTGAAACGGCTGCGCCGTCTGGGTCCCCCCATGGCGCGCGCTGGGGAGTCCCGGAAGCATTCAAGATGACAAGGTCCAGATCAGCATGCGGGGGTTTCCGCCGGGGCGATCTTGAAGAACAGGCTCTCCAGCAGGATACGCGGGTGGACGTTGCGCTCCAGGGAGTCCCGCGCCGCCTCCACGGCGGCGATCCGCCGGCCCAGGGCGTCCCAGGAGAGCAGCCCCGCCCAGCGGGCGATCTCCGCGCGGCGGTCCAGGTTGACCAGCAGCCCGGGATCCTGCGACTCCTTCCACACCGCCAGGTCGCGGTACCAGAGGGCGGCGATCTCCAGCAGCTCCCCCAGGGCCTCCCGTTCCCTGGCCAGCTCCTCCGCCGCGTCCAGGCGAGCCGGCAGAGCAGCGTCCTCCATCTGCACGAGGCGATGCAGCAGGCGGTCGCGCCGCGCCAGCGCCTCTGGGGAGCGGACCCAGGCCAGCGCCCGCCCCATGCGCCCCGCCGCCAGGGACGCCAGCACCCGCGCCCGCTCGGGCGGCGTGCCGTAGCGTTCCTCCAGCGCCCGCGCAATCTGCGCCGTGGGAATCAGCGCGCAACGGACCAGCTGGCAGCGGGAGATGATGGTGGCGGGCAGGGGCACCGTGGTCTCCGCGATGAGGATGAGGACCACGTCAGGCGGCGGTTCCTCCAGCACCTTGAGCAGGCTGTTGGCCGCGCCCGGGCTGAGCAGCTCCGCGTCGGCGATGATGTAGACCTTGGCCCGGCCCTCGTAGGGCGGGTAGGAGGCGTCCCGCTGCAGGGCGCGGATCTGGTCGATGGGGATTTCCCGGCCCCGGTAGTCCCGCCCCACCGCCACGAGGAACTGCCCCGCGGCGATGTCCAGCAGGCGCACGTCGGGGTGGTTGCCCGCGGCGATCCTCCGGCAGGCACGGCAGGCGCCGCAGGCGTCGTCCTCCGCCGGCCGCTCGCAGTTCAGGAGCTGGGCGAAGGCCAGCGCCAGCGTCCGCCGCCCCGTCCCCGCCGGGCCGACGAACAGGTACGCGTGCGCCCGCCGGTCCGCGCGCACAGCACAGCGCAGGAGGAGGACGGCGTGCGGCTGGCCGACGACCTCGCGGAAGGGCATGCCGGGGGCTAGATGCGCTCCATCCTGTCGACGCCCAGGACGAAGACGATGGCCCCGCCCACCTCCACCTTCACCGGATAGGTGACGTAGGAGTCGACGGGCTCCACCACCGGCGGCATGGGGCTGAGCAGCTGCTCCCGGCGGTGACAGACCTTCTGGATGATGCCCAGCACCTCGTCCACCTGCTCGTCCTGGACGCCGATGAGGATCGTGCTGTTCCCCTCGCGGAGGAATCCGCCCGTGCTGGCCAGCATCGTCCCCTGGAACTGGGCGGCGGTGAGGGCCTCCATCAGCCGCCCCCCGTCCTTCTCCTGCACGACGGCCAGGACAAGTTTGATCGCCCCCGCCCCCTCCCCCGGCAGATCCGCCGCGGCTTCCCTCCGGCCGGCGAGCAGCCCCTGCACCGCCCGCACCACCGCCTGGTGCACGCGCTCCACGTCGTCCTGCGCGTCGACGACGGCGAACCGCTTCGGCGATTCGCGCGCCAGCTCCAGGAATCCTGCCCGCACGCGCTGGTGGAACGCCATGGCCTCCCGCTCCAGCCGGTCACCGCCCCGCGCCGCGGCCCGCACCCGCCGCAGGCCCACCTCCGGGTCGATGTCCAGGAGGACGGTGAGGTCGGGCAGGAGCCCACCGGTCGCCGCCTCGTTCACCATCCGCACCAGCCCCAGGTCGAGGCCCCGGCCGAACCCCTGGTAGGCCAGGGAGGCATCCACGTAGCGCTCGGAGAGCACGGTGGCGCCGCGGGCCAGCGCTGGCCGCACCACCTGACGTACGAACTGCGCCCGGGCGGCGGCGAAGAGCAGCATCTCCGTCTCCGCGGCCATCTCCGTGTGGGCGTTATCCAGCAGGATCTGGCGGATGCGCTCGCCAATGGGGGTGCCGCCGGGCTCGCGGGTGGTGAGCACCTCCAGCCCGGCTTCCCGCAGGTAGTCCTCCAGGAGGCGGGCCTGCGTGCTCTTGCCCGCCCCATCCGGGCCTTCCAGCGTGATGAAGAAGCCGCGCACGCGGGGCGCCGGCCTACTTGGGGAAGATGACGACGCGGCGCAGGGGCTCCTCGCCGCGGCTCTCCGAGGCGAGACCGTAGCGCTGGATGAGCTGGTGCTGCAGCCGCCGCACGTAGGAGTTCTGCGGGGAGAGCTCCACCGGCTGCGCCGACTCAAACACCTCGGCGATGGCCTCCTCCACCTCGCGCAGGGCGGCGGTCTCCTCGCCCAGGTACTCCTCGACGTCGAACACCTCCCGCAGGAACGCCTGGATCTGGGAGACGGTGTTGCTCTTGATCACGTGCAGGGGGATGCCCCGCGCCTGGGCGTCGGCCAGCTTCTTGGGGCGGCGCTTCTCCTGGGAGCGGATGGACAGTACCATGTCGGCGTCGGCCAGCGTGTCGGTGATGTAGGCGGGCACCCGCAGCTCACGGATGGCCCGTTCCAGGCGGTTGCGGCTGACGGCAAAGGGGTAGACGCGCAGCACGCGCCGCCCCGGGCGCGTCCCGTCCGCCGCG
>JBBIIQ010000242.1:0-2656 GCA_037446405.1 Armatimonadota bacterium
CCCAGCGCCTTCATCACCGCCTCCTTGGCGGCGAAGCGGGCGGCCAGGCGCTGCAGCCGGGCCTGGGCGGGGCGGGCGGGGCCCAGCTCCTCCGCCGTGAAGAGCCGGTGCAGCAGCCGGTCGCCCCAGCGGGCCAGCGCCGTCTGCAGCCGCTCCACCTCCACGATGTCCACGCCGACGCCCGTGATCTCCATATCTACGGCATCTCCGCCTCCTCCACCAGCATGACCGGGATGCCGTCCCGGATGGGGTAGCGCCGCCCGCAGCGCGTGCAGACGATGCGGTCGCCGTGCACCTCCACCGGTGCCTTGTCCACAGGACAGGCCAGGATGCGCAGCAGCTCAGGGTCGATACCCGCTGTGCCCTCGCTCATTCCACCGTCACGCTCTTGGCCAGGTTGCGCGGCTGGTCGATGTCGTGGCCGCGCTCCCGGGCCACGTAGTAGGCGAAGAGCTGCAGCGGCGGGATGGCCACCAGCGGCGCCAGGGGGTCCGCCACCCGCGGGATGGGGATGACGTAGTCCGCGTAGCGGGCGATCGTCCCGTCGTCCTCATAGGCCACCGCCACCACCTCCGCGCCGCGCGCCTTCACCTCCTGGATATTCGACACCGTCTTCTCGTAGACATGGCTCTGGGTCACCAGGGCGAAGACCGGGACCCCCGGGACCACCAGCGCCAGGGTGCCGTGCTTCAGCTCGCCCGCGGCCAGGGCCTCGGAGTGCACGTAGGAGATCTCCTTCAGCTTCAGCGACCCTTCCATGGCCACGGCGTGGTCCAGCCCCCGGCCGATGAAGAAGAGGTGCTCCACGTCGCGGTAGCGCCGGGCCAGGGCGGCGACCTGCTCCTCCAGGGCCAGGGCGGCCTGCACCTTGCCGGGGAGGGCACGCAGCCCCTGGATCAGCCCGTCCAGCAGCGCGGGGTCGGCGCTGCCGCGGCGCTGCGCCAGGTCCACGGCCAGCATCACCTGCGCCGCCAGCATGGTCAGGTAGGCCTTGCTGCTGGCCACGGCGATCTCCGGCCCGGCGCGGATGTAGAGCAGGTCGTCCGCCTCGCGGGCCAGCGTGCTGCCCACCACATTGGTCACCGCCAGCAGGCGGGAGCCGCGGCGCTTTGCCTCGCGCGCCGCGGCCAGGGTGTCCGCCGTCTCCCCCGACTGGCTGATGGCGATGGACCACGTCGTCCCCGCCAGCAGCGGGTCGCGGTAGCGAAACTCGCTGGCCAGGTCCACCTCCACGGGCAGGCGCGCCAGGTGCTCGATCAGCCAGCGCCCCACCAGAGCGGCGTGGTAGGCGGTCCCGCAGGCGACCATCCAGATCTTCTGCAGCGCGGAGACGAAGTCCGCCTGCGCCTGTATCCCTTCCAGCTCCACCCGCCCCGCGGCGTCCAGCCGCCCCATGATGGTGTCGGCCAGGGCGCGCGGCTGCTCGTGGATCTCCTTGAGCATGAAATGGGGGAAGCCGCCTTTCTCCGCCATCTCCGCGTCCCAGGTGATGTGCTGCACCGGCCGGAGGCGGGGGCGGCCCTCCAGGTCGGTGATCTCCACCCGCTCCGGCGTGAGCACGGCCATCTCCCCGTCCTCGATGACCATCACCTCGCGCGTGTAGGGCAGCAGCGCCGGCACGTCGGAGGCGAGCATGGTCTCGCCGCGGCCCCGCCCCACGATCAGGGGGCTGATCTGACGCACGGCGACGATGCGGTCGGGGTGTGCGCGGGCCAGGACCACGATGGCGTACGCCCCCGTGGTCTGGCGGATCGCCTGGCGCACCGCCCCTTCCAGGCGGTGCGCCGTCGGCGGCAGGCCGGCATAGGCCTCCTCGATGAGGTGGGCGATGACCTCGGTGTCGGTATCCGAGCGGAAGCGGTGCCCCCGCCGTTGCAGCTCCTCCCGCAGGGTGAGGAAGTTCTCGATGATCCCGTTGTGGATGACCACGATCTGCCCGCTGCAGTCGGTGTGCGGGTGGGCGTTCTCGTCGGTGGGGACGCCGTGGGTTGCCCAGCGGGTGTGCCCGATCCCCACCTGCCCCCGCGCCGGGGCGCGCGCGGTCAGCTCCGCCAGCCGGCTCAGCTTCCCGGCGGTCTTGCGCACGACAATCTGCCCGTCCTGCAGCACCGCCACCCCCGCGGAGTCGTAGCCGCGGTACTCCAGGCGGCGCAGCCCGTCCATCAGAATGGGAAGCGCATCGCGGTGACCGACGTACCCGATGATGCCACACATGGAAAACCTCCGCCTCGCGGGCACCATGAAAAGACATGCCCTGGGTTGTCGCCATGGCGTCCCGGGGGGCGGTTGGACCGGCGTTGCCGCCGGGGTTTACGCGTCCCCTTCCCTCCGCCTCCGTGGCGTACTGGAGCGGAGGCCGTGCAGGCCCGGACCGGGCCTAGGGTCACCCGCCGAAAACTCCGAGGTCCCCTCCCTCGTCATCCTCCCCCGCGCCGACCGCGGTTTCACCCCGGTACCAGGGCAGGACGCCCCGGTCCTCCGGGTGGCGGCGGAAGAGGATCAGGCGCTGCGGCACGGCGTGCGCGTCAGTCGGACGCGGCTCTCACCCCCTCCTCACCTCTATCCTCCAGGGGCTGCCCGCTGTGTTTCTCATTTCGCCACGCCCCCGGGGCGGCTCCTGGCGCCGCGGTGCGGCCGGGGCGGGCCGCCCGCGGGC
>JBBIIQ010000243.1:0-2656 GCA_037446405.1 Armatimonadota bacterium
GCGAGTCCGACCTCCCCCTGGTGGAGGAGGCCGCGGCGGTCCTGCGGCGGCTGGGTGTGGCATTCGAGGCGACCATCGCCTCCGCCCACCGCTCGCCGGATCGCGCCCGGCGGCTGGCGCTGGAGGCCGAGGAGCGGGGGTGGCGGGTGATCATCGCCGCCGCCGGCGGGGCCGCGCACCTGGCCGGAGCCGTCGCGGCGCACACAGTGCTGCCGGTGATCGGCGTGCCGCTGCAGGCGACGCCCCTGGGTGGGCTGGATGCCCTGCTCTCGACGGTGCAGATGCCCCCCGGGGTTCCGGTGGCCACGGTGGCCATCGGCACCTGGGGGATGCGCAACGCGGCGCTGCTGGCGGCGCAGATCCTGGCGGTGGCGGACGAGGAGCTGCGGGGGCGCCTGCGCCGGGAGAACGCCCGCCGGGCGGAGGTGGGGGAGGCGCAGGCCGCCGCGGCCCGCTCCGGTGAGGAGGAGCGCCGGTGAACGTCACAGCCGTCGTCGGCGGGCACTGGGGGGACGAGGGGAAGGGCCGGGTGGTCGACGCCCTGGCCGCGGAGGCCGACGTGGTTATCCGCTTCAACGGCGGCAGCAACGCCGGGCACACCATCGTCACCGAGCGGGGGACCTTCCGGCTGCACCTGGTTCCCTCGGGGATCTTCCACCGGGGAGTGACCTGCCTCCTCGGTCCGGGAGTAGCCGTCAACCCTGATGTCCTGCTGCAGGAGGTGCGCGACCTGCAGGCCCAGGGGGTGGACGCAGCGGGGCTGCGCATCTCCGACCGGGCGCACCTGGTCTTCCCGCACCACCTGGTACAGGACGAGCTGGAGGAGGAGGCGCGCGGCCCCGCCGCCCATGGCACGACGCGGCAGGGCATCTGGCCGCTGTACGCTGACAAGGCGGCGCGCCTTGGCGTGCGCGTGGGGGACCTCTACGTGGAGGACTACCTCCGCGACCTCCTGGACTACCTCGCCGTGCGGAAACAGGCGCTGCTGCGCGGCCTCTACGGCTATACCGACTTCGACCCGGCCGACCTGCTCCGCCGCTGCCGGGCGTGGCGGGAGCAGCTCGCCCCCTACGTGGTTGACTCCCACGCCTTCCTCCAGGAGGTGAGGCGGGAGGGGCGGCGGCTGCTGCTGGAGGGGCACCTGGGCGTGATGCGCGACCTGGACTGGGGGCTGTATCCCTACGTCACCTCGTCGACGTGCCTGCCAGGAGGCGCGGCGGCAGGCGCGGGGATTCCCGCGGCGGAGATCACCCGCGTCAGCGGCGTGGTCAAGGCCTACACCACCGCCGTGGGCGCCGGGCCCTTCCCCACAGAGCTGCCCGATGCCACCGGCGACCGACTGCGCCGGGCGGGGCAGGAGTACGGCGCGCGGACAGGGCGGCCGCGGCGCTGCGGCTGGTTCGACGCCGTGGCCGCGCGGTTCGCTGCGGAGGTGGCCGGCTTCACCGAGCTAGCCGTGATGAAGCTCGACGTCCTCTCCGGCTTCGACCGGGTGAAGATCTGCGTCGCCTACCGCGACGGGGAGCGGGTGCTGTCCACCGTGCCGCACACCGCGGTGATGGCCCGCGTCCGGCCCGTCTACGAGGAGTGGCCGGGGTGGTCGCTGGCCGGGCCGGTGCGCGCCTTCGAGGACCTGCCGCCGGCGGCGCAGCGTTTCGTGGAGCGGCTGGAGGCCCTTGTCGGCCGCCCCGTCACCCTCGTCGGCGTGGGGCGCAGCCGGGAGACGCTGCTGCAGCGGGCTGCCCCGGCGGAGGCCGGGGGTGCTTGACCGCTACGCCACGCCGGAGATGCAGGCGCTGTGGGCGCCGGAGAACCGCTTTGCCCTCTGGCTGGAGATCGAGCTGCTGGCGGCGGAGGCGCAGGCCGCCCTGGGCCAGATCCCCGCAGAGGCCGCGCAGCGGCTGCGCCGCGAGGCCCGCGTGGGCCCGCCGGAGCGCATCGCCGAGATCGAGCGCACCCAGACTTCTCACGACGTCGTCGCCTTCCTGCGCTCCGTGGCGGAGGAGACGGGTGAGGTCGCCCGCTTCCTGCACCGCGGGCTGGGCTCCGCCGACGTAGTGGAGACGGCGCAGGCGGTGCTGCTGGTGCGGGCTGCCGACCTGATCGACGGAGCGCTGCAGGACCTGGCCGCCGTCCTGGCCGACCTGGCACGGCGCCACCGGGAGACGGTGATGGCCGGCCGCACCCACGGCGTCCTGGCCGAGCCGGTCACCCTGGGGCTGAAGGCGGCCCTGTGGTACAGCGAGGTGCGGCGGGGGCAGGAGCGGCTGCGCCGGGCGCGCGAGGGCGTGCGCGTGGGCAAGCTCTCCGGGGAGGTGGGCAGCTACGCGCACCTCGACCCCCGGGTGGAGGCGCACGTCTGCGCGGCGCTGGGGCTGGTCCCCGCCCTGGTCGCTTCCCAGGTCCTGCAACGCGACCGCCACGCCGAGTACCTGGCGGCGCTGGCCATCCTGGGCGGCACCCTGGAACGGGTGGCCACGGACATCCGCACCCTGCAGCGCAGCGAGATCCGGGAGGTGGAGGAGCCGTTCCGCGGCGGGCAGACCGGCTCCTCGGCCATGCCGCACAAGCGCAACCCCATCCTCTGCGAGCGCATCTGCGGCCTCGCCCGCGTGCTGCGCGGGCACGCGCTGACTGCCATGGAGAACCAGGCAGA
>JBBIIQ010000244.1:0-2638 GCA_037446405.1 Armatimonadota bacterium
TGTCCACCTCGTCGATGTAGATGATGCCCCGCTCCGCCTTCTTGATGTCGTAGTCGGCCATCTGGATGAGGCGCAGCAGGATGTTCTCCACATCCTCCCCCACGTAGCCGGCCTCGGTGAGGGAGGTGGCGTCGGCGATGGCAAACGGGACGTCCAGGATCTTGGCCAGGGTCTGGGCCAGCAGCGTCTTGCCGCAGCCTGTGGGGCCGATGAGCAGGATGTTGGACTTCTGCAGCTCCACGTCCGAGGGGCGGCGCGACCCGCTGCGCTTGTAGTGGTTGTAGACGGCCACGGCCAGAGCCTTCTTCGCCCGCTCCTGCCCCACCACGTACTGGCAGAGGACGTCGTAGATCTCCTTGGGCTTGGGGGTGCCGCGGGGGGTGGCCACCTCGTCGCCGGCCAGCTCCTCCTCCACGATCTCGTTGCACAGCTCGATGCACTCGTCGCAGATGTACACCCCCGGACCGGCCACCAGCTTGCGCACCTGCTCCTGGGGCTTACCGCAGAAGGAGCACTTCAGCCGGTCGCGCTCGTCGCCGAAGCGAAACATGCTCACGGGGCTGCGACCTTCACCTTGCGCTCGCGGGGGGCGAAGATCTCGTCGATCAACCCGTAGTCCCTGGCCTCCGGCGGGGTCATCCAGAAGTTCCGGTCGGCATCCCGCTCGATCCGCTCCAGGGGCTGGCCGGTGTAGCGGGCCAGCAGCTCGTACATCTGGCCGCGGTCCCGCAGGAACTGCCGCGTCTGGATCTCGATGTCTGCGGTGGTCCCCTGCGCTCCGCCCCAGGGCTGGTGGATCATGATGCGGGCGTACGGCAGGGCGTAGCGCTTCCCCTTGGTCCCGCCGGCCAGGATGAGCGCCGCCCCACTGGCCGCCAGGCCAACACAGATCGTGGAGATGTCCGGCCGCACGTACTGCATCGTGTCGTGGATGGCCAGCGAGGCGTAGAGGTCGCCGCCGGGGCTGTTGATGTAGAGCGAGATATCCTTGTCCGGATCCTCCCCCTCCAGGTAGAGGAGCTGGGCGACGACCAGGTTGGCCACATCGTCGTCGATCGGCCCCCCCAGGAAGACGATCCGCTCTTTGAGCAGGCGGGAGTAGATATCATAGCCCCGCTCACCGCGGGGCGTGCTCTCGATCACGTAGGGGATCAGAGGCATCGCTGCTCACCCTCCCTGCCTCTCCGCCGGCTCCACCGGCGGAGCCGCTGCAGGACCGGCGGGGACTTCCCCTGCCGAGGCGAGGCTGACGAGGAACTGCACGGTCTTGCGGCGGCGGAGGGTCCTTGTCAGCGCGCTGCGGCGCGATTCGTCCTCGAGCCACTGGCGCACCCGCGCCACCTCCTGCTGCAAACTCTGCGCAAGGTTCTCTGCCTCACGGGTGATTTCCTCCTCCGTGGGGACGATGCCCTCACGCCGCGCGATCTCGTCCAGCACCAGCTGCGTGCGCAGCCGCTCCTCGGCCACAGCCTCGTAGTCCCGGCGCAGGTCCTCAACAGTCTTCTCGGCCGCACGGAGGTAGGTTTCCAGGGTCAGCCCGCGCCGGGCCAGCGTCTCCTCCAGGTCGGCCAAAAGGTGCTCCACTTCGTGCGCCACCAGCGAGCGAGGGAGGTCCACCGTCGCCCCGGCAGTCACGGCGCGCAGCACGGCGTCGCGGTAGTCCTCAGCGGCGCGCGCCACCGCCTCCGCCTGCAGGCGGTCCCGCAGCTGCGCCCGCAGCGCCGCCACCGACTCCACGCCCACCTGACGGGCGAAGGCGTCGTCCACCGCCGGGAGTTCCCGCCGCTTGACGTCCACCGCCACAACGGTGACCTGCTCGCCGTCATCCCCCAGGGTGATGGTGCGCTCCTCGCCCCGCCGCATACCCTCCAGGCCTTCCTCCAGGGGCGCCGGGTAGAGGCCCCCGCCGATCTCCACCAGGACCTCCTTCCCCGCGGCCAGCCGGGGGAGGCCAGGCGCGGCCTGCAGGACCTGCAGCAGCACGAAGTCGCCGCGCGCCGCCGCGGCATCCGCCGCGGGCACGAGCGTAGCCTGGCGCACCCGCAGGTCCTCGATCCGCGCCTCGACGTCGGCGTCGGTGACGGTGGGCTCCTCACGGGGCAGGCGCACCTCCCGGTAGGCACCGGGGTCCACCTCCGGGGCCACGTCCACGGTGGCCACGAAGCGCAGGGGGGCGTTCTCGTCCACCGGGTCGGTCTGCACGTCGATCTGCGGCTGGCCGATGGGCGCCAGGCCCGCCTCCTTCACGGCGCGGGCGTACCCGTCGGGCAGGAGGACCTTCAGCGTCTCGTCCATCAGGCTCTCCCGCCCCACGTAGCGCTCCAGGATCATCCGCGGCGCCCTGCCGCGGCGGAAGCCGGGGACCGTCACCCGCTGAGCCAGGCGGCGGTGGGCGGCCGCTACCGCCCGGGAGACTTCCTCCGGCGGCAGCTCTACCTGCAGCACCGCGCGGCTTCCCGGCTCGCGTCGCCACTCCACCTTCATCCCGTCCTCCCACCTGCCTCCCGACCGATGTGCAAGAAGGCGACCGAGGCGCGTGCCCCCGGCCGCCCGGACACTCTGGTGCGGGCGGAGGGACTCGAACCCCCACCGGCTTGCGACGACCAGATCCTAAGTCTGGCGCCTATAACTGTTCGGC
>JBBIIQ010000245.1:0-2631 GCA_037446405.1 Armatimonadota bacterium
TGCCCGCGCCGTGGAACGTCTCCCCCTCCCACCACCCGCCCTCCAGGATGTACGTCTCTTCCCAGAAGTCGTGCACCAGCACCTGGCCGATGGTGCTCCCGGGCAGCGCCTTCAGCAGGCGGGTGTGGGAACCGGTAAGGGGGTCCCGCGACAGAATCTTCTCAAATGAGTCGGGCGAGCCGGTCACCGGCGTCCACTCCATCGCTGCGATCTCTGCGGGGGACAACGTCACCCTGGGGCGTGCCATGCTCTCCCCTCCCTAGAGGCCCGGCGACGCGATCCCATAGCGGAACGGATCCGCCGGGTCAATCATGAACTGGTGCAGACCGGTCACGTACGCACGGCCGCTGAGCCGCGGCACCACAGCCCGCTGCCCGCCGAGCTCCACCAGGGCAACCGGGCGCACGCGAAAGACCTCTCCGGCCATGCCTTCATTGACAAACTCCTCGCCGATCCGAAGTTGGTTGCGGCCCCACAGCGCTGCCGCACGGGCGCATGTCCCGGTGCCGCATGGAGACCGGCTGACCTGACCGCTGCAGACCACGACGTTTCGGGCATGCGCCTCCGGTCGCCGGGGCGGACCCCAGAACTGCACCAGGTCGAACTCGACGAACCGCTCCGGAGCCAGCGGATGCCGGATGCGCAGGTGCCTGTTGGCCGCCTCACGAAGCTCCGCCCACAGCTGCTTCAGCGGCGCCAGGGATTCCGGACCGATAGAAAGGCCAACCTGCCCGGCGTCGACGATGAGGTAGACATTCCCGGCGTAGGCGACGTCAGCGGTCACCGGCTGTCCGTTCCGAAGGCGCAGACGCACGTCCAGGGCCAGAGGAGCAGCAGGGACGCTCACGATCTCCGCGTGCCGCTCCTCACCTTCTCCCGCGACTTCTGCCTCCACGACTCCCGCCGGCGTGTCCAGTACGGTCCGCGCCGCGCCGCCCCCGGATTCGATCCAGCCCAGATCGGCGAGGGCTGTAACCACCGCCAGCGTGCCGTGCCCGCACATGGGAAGATAGCCGGCCGCATGCATGTAGAAGACGCCGAATTGCGCGCCGGGGCGGGCCGGCGCCGTGAGTACCGCACCCATCATGTCCGCGTGACCTCGAGGTTCATGGAGCAGGGCCCGCCGCACCCAATCGCATACCCGCTGGCAGTAAGCCATGCGCTCGGCAACTGTAGCGCCCTGCAGCGGCGGACAGCCGGCGGTGAGAATCCGCATCGGATCTCCTCCGGCATGCGCATCTACAGCGGTCAGGGTATGCGCAAGCCTCATCGTCGCCTCCTCAACGGCCTTGCTCCCACTTCATTCCATGAGCCACCATGAAGTGCATGGCCGCCGATGCAGCCACCATCACGGTGCGACCGCGGAAGTCAACAAGCGGGTTCGTCTCCACGATGCTGAACGCGTCTGCGGCCGGGGCCACCGCCCACAGGAAGTCCAGGAGTTGCCGGGCCGTCAATCCGCCGGGCTCGAAGGCGCCAGCGCCCGGCGCGTACGCGGGATCGAGGACATCCATGTCCAGAGCCAGATAGACGGCCTCGGCGTCTCTGACCACCTGCAACGCGTGCGCGGCAGCAGCCTCGGCTCCCATCCGGTGGAACTCCCGCGCGGAGAGCAGCGTGATCCCCTGTTCCCGGACAAAGTGATAGGAAGAGGGGAAGTTGAAGTTGCGCACGCCGACCTGAATCACCCGACGCGCCTCGAGCCGCTCCAGCTCCAGAGCGCGCCGTGGAGGTTTGCAGATGTCCCGGGCGCAACGCGCTGCCGTCCTGCTGCTGACCGTCGCTGCGGTGACGGGCCTGGTGAGTCTTCGCTCACTGTCCACCGCCTACCAGGGCCCGGCTGCGTGGGACGGCTCGCCGCAGTTCGACGCCGGACGCGCGTGGAACTTCGCAGAAGCACTGGCGACGCGCTTCCCGCGCCGCTGGTCGGGTTCGCCCGGCCGCAAGACGGCCGCGGCCTGGATCGCTGCGACACTGGAGGAGCTCGGGCTCGAGGTGGCCCGGGATTCCTTCCCTGCGGCGCTGGGGCAGCGCCACCCTGTGGTGCTGGAGAACGTCTGGGGCATCGTCCGCGGCTCGCAGCGCCCGGACGAGATCGTGGTAGCCCTGGGCAACTACGACATGGCCCCGACCAGCTTCCAGGCCGCCAGCGACACGGCCGCGCACGTGGGGACGCTGCTGGAGCTGGCCCGCGTGATCGGGACATCGCGGCCGCGGCGCACGTTCGTCTTCCTGTTCCCCGACGGCGAAGAGTGGGGGATGCTGGGAGCGCGCCGCTTCGCAACGACCTTCCCGGAGCGGCGGCGCATCGCGGCGGCACTCAGCATAGAGGACCTGGACGTAGGCCGGTTGCGGGCTCTGGGCATCGACGGCACGGGGCAGTTCAGCGGCTTCGCGCCCATGTGGCTGCGTGTGCTGGCCGCCGACGCCGCGTTGCGCGAGGGGTTCTCCGTCGAGGAGGTGACGCCGCTACTTGAGTGGCTGCAGCGCTCGATCCTGATCTCGTGGACCGACCAGGGGCCGTTTCTGGGCGCGGGTATTCCCGCCATCGACCTGGCCGGCCGGGGCGCGGATCGCGCGCTGCAGAATCAGGTCTATCACCTGCCGGGCGACACCATGGAGCACATGCGC
>JBBIIQ010000246.1:0-2616 GCA_037446405.1 Armatimonadota bacterium
GCCCCGCCCACCGAGGCGGGGATGCCGGCGGCGAACTCCAGCCCGGCGAGGCCGCGCCGCGCCGCCGCCTGCGCCAGGTGCGGCAGCCCGTGGCCGGCCTCCGCCGCGACCTGCGTCCCCGCGAAGCGGATGCGGTCGACCCCCTTTCCCACCTTGACGACCACGCCACGCACCCCTGCATCGGCTACCAGGACGTTGGACCCCTGCCCCAGGGTGACGAAGGGGACGCCGCGGGCGAAGAGGAGGGCCGCCACCTCCCGCAGCTCCTCCACGCTGCGCGGGATCACCAGGAGGTCGGCCGGCCCACCGATGCGCATGGAGACATGCTTCCACAGGGGCTCGCCGGGCCGCACGTCCCGCGCCCGCCGCCGCAGTTCCTCCTCCAGGGTGGCCGTGCCCGGCCGCGTCACGGCCGCACCCGGGCGCGCAGCCGCTCCAGGAGACGGTCCGCCGCCGTCCAGATGTCCCCCGCGCCCAGCGTCAGCACCAGGTCGCCGGGCCGGGCGCGCCGCGCAAGCTGCTCGGCCGCCTCCTCCGCGGAGGGGACGAACTCCACGGGGCGGCGCCGCCGCACCGCGTCCACGATCAGCGCGGCGCTGACCCCGGGGATGGGCTCCTCGTCGGCGGGATAGATCTCCGTGACCACCACCTCGTCGGCGTCGCGGAACGCATCGGCGAACTGCCCGTGGGTGGTCCGCGTCCGCGTGTAGCGGTGTGGCTGGAAGAGGGCCACCACCCGCCGCCCCGGCCAGCACTCCCGGGCCGCCCGCAGCACGGCCGCCACCTTCACGGGGTTGTGCGCGTAGTCGTCCACGACCAGGACCCCATCCGCCTCCCCGCGGATCTCGAAGCGACGGCGCACGCCGCGAAATGCCGCCAGCGCTGCGGCGATGATGTCGAAGGGCACGCCCACCTGCAGGCCGATGGCCACGGCCCCCAGGGCGTTGGCCACGTTGTACCGTCCGGGGACCTGCAGGGTCAGCCGCCCCAGCCGTCTCCCCCGGTGTCGCACCAGGGCGCGGCTGGCCGGACCGCGCAGCTCCTCCACCTCCGCCACCAGATCGGCCGCCCCCCCCAGCCCGTAGGTGACCACGGGGACGCGCGGCACCGTCGCCATGCGTGCGGCGATGGGGTGGTCGGCGCAGAGCACGGCGAAGCCGTCCGCCTTGATGCCCTCCAGGAACCGGCGGAACGTCCGCTCCAGGTGCTCGGGCGACGCATAGAAGTCGGCGTGGTCGGTAAGGTCCAGGCTGGTCACGGCCGCGGCCCACGGCGCCACATGCAGCAGCGAGCCGTCGCTCTCGTCCACCTCCGCCACCATCCAGGGCGAGGCGCCCACCCGCGCGTTGCCGCCAAGGGCCACCACATCGGCGCCGACCAGCGCGGTGGGATCCAGGGCACCGGCGACCAGCACCGCCGCCACCATCGCCGTGGTGGTCGTCTTGCCGTGTGTCCCGGCCACGGCGATGGAGCGGGCGTCGCGCATCAGGCGGCCGAGCAGCTCGGCGCGGTGCCACACCGGCAGGCCGCGGCCCTGCGCCGCCAGGAGCTCCGCGTTCTCCGCGCGCACCGCCCGCGAGGCTATCACCAGGTCCACACCCTGCAGGTGGGCGGCGCTGTGCCCGATCCGCACCACCGCACCGCGGGCCTCCAGCCGCCGGGTGGCGTCGGAGGCCCGGATGTCGCACCCGGAGACTGCAACCCCCCGCGCCAGCAGCACCTCGGCCAGGGCGCTCATCCCCGCGCCGCCGATGCCGACGAAGTGGACGTGCTGCTGCGCGTCGATCATGGTGCCTGGCCCGCGCGCTGCATGGCGCTCACGGCGCTACCCGGGCATCCGCGTCGTCCCCAGCTCCTGCCCGGAGCGGCCGCCGGAGGACCGCGGGGGCGGTGGGGAAGCGGCGGGCTCCAGGGGCGACCGTCCCGCCGCGGCCAGCAGGAGGTCGAGGACGCGGGCGGCGGCGGCGGGGCGGCCCAAGCGGCGGCTCGCCTCCGCCATCGCTCGCAGGCGGACCCGGTCATGGACCAGCTGGCGAATGTGCTCCTGCAGGCGCAGCCCCGTCAGTTCTGCGTCGGGGATGACCTCGGCGGCGCCCGCTGCGGCCAGCCGGCTGGCGTTGGCATCCTGGTGTCGTCCCGCCGCGTGGGGATAGGGGACCACGATGGCGGGCAGGCCCCAGGCCGTGACCTCGGCGAGGGTGGAGGCGCCCGCCCGGCAGACCACCAGGTCCGCGGCGGCGTAGGCGTCTCCCATCTGCTCGATGAACGCCAGGGGGATCTGCCGGATCACCGGCGGCCCCACGTGCTCCCGGTGGCCGATCTCCCGCCGCACCCATTCCAGGTGCTCGCCGCCCGTCTGGTGCAGGATCTGGATCGGCTCGTACATCATCAGCGTGGCCGCATCGCCCACCGCCCGGTTGAGGCTCATCGCCCCCTGGCTGCCGCCCAGCACCAAAACGGTGAAGCGGTCGGCCGCCAGGCGAAACGTGCGCCGGGCGCGATCCCGATCCCCGCGCAGGACGCTGGGCCGCACGGGCACGCCGGTGACGACGGTGCGGCCCGCCGGAAATCCGGGCATCTGGGCCGGGACGGAGATCGCCCGAGCCCAGCGGGCGA
>JBBIIQ010000247.1:0-2576 GCA_037446405.1 Armatimonadota bacterium
GGGTTCGAGGGCTCCTACGACCGAGTGCTGGCCTTCCTCCGCCGGCTGGAGAACTTCCCGCGATTCATCGCCATGACGCAGTTCACCCTGGCTGTGCAGGAGCTGCCGACGCTGCGGCTGGCCGTCACCTCCAACACCTTCGTGTTGCCGGAGGAAGGGCGCTAGCGATGGTCGGGCGGCGCAGACCCTCCCGCAGGACTTGAGGCGGACCGGCGCATGTGAGTGTCGACCTGGCTGCGCTGCTGGCGGAGGAGCGGGATCGCCTCGTGGACGGGTGGGCGCGGTCCCTGGGCCGGTACGTTGCCGCATTCAGCCACCGTCCCGTCCATGATCTGGATGAGGCCGGCCGCGCCGCAATCGACGGCCTGACGCGCCACCTGGAGACGGGCGACCCGGCAGCGCTGCGCGCCGCCGCGGGCAACGAGGCCGTGCTCCACCTGCTGCGCGAGGCGGACCTGCCCGAAGTGTTGCGCGGCCTGATGGCGCTGCGGGAGCAGGCGGGGCGCCTGCTGGCTCCACGCCTGGCCGCTCCCGAGGGCGCCTACGCCCGCTTGGTCGCCGCGTTCGACCTCCTGCTGGTGGAGGTGACGCGCCAGGCTCAGGAGCAGGGCGTGCCCCAGGGGGAGCCGGCGGCGGAGCTGGAACGGCTGCTGGCCGCAGAGACCCGCCGGGCGCTGCGGTTTCGCCGGCCCCTGGCCCTGCTGCTGGTGCATGTCGACGGCTACGAGGAGCGCTGGCGCCTCTACGGGGCCGCGGTGGCGGAGGCGGCCCTGGGCATGGTCAGCGAGATCGTCACCCGGCACACGCGGGAGGTGGACCTGCGCCTCCCGCTGGAGGGGGGCACGCTGGCTGTGCTCCTGCTGGAGACCGACCTGGGGGGGGCGGGCCGCGTCGCCGAGCGGATCCGCACCGCCGCCGAGTCTCAGGAGGGCGTGACGCCCTCGCCGCTGGTGGAGCACCTCACCGTCTCCGTGGGGGTGGCCGCCTTCCCGCTGCACGCGGACCGCCCCGCAGCCCTGCTGGCGGCGGCGCAGGACTCGCTGCTGCGGGCCCGCCGCCTGGGCGGGAACACCGTCGTCAGCGCCGACGAGCTGCGCTCCGGCGAGCCGGTCGCCTGACGTCTACCCCGGCGCGCGCGGGGGAATACCACCAGTGGTTTGGAACCCATCCGTCTGCACGCCACGCTGAACTGGGTCATCGACACCGCTGCCGAGCTCGTGCCCGGGGGAGACCTGGAGGGGACGCTGGAGCGGTACCTCGACCGTCTCCTGGGGTGGCTGGGCGCCGACCAGGGGTCGATCATGCTCCTCCAGGAGGATGCCCTCTCCATCGTCGCCTCGCGCGGCCTGGACCGGGAGGTCAGGCCCGGCATGCGGGTGGGCCTGCACGAGGGGCCGGCCGGCGAGGTCGCCGTGCAGGGGCGGCCGCGGCTGATCATCGGGAAGATCGCCTCCCGGCGGAAGAACTTCCGGCCGCGCTCGGCCATGGTCATCCCCATCCGCGCCCGGGAGCGGATCGTCGGTGTGCTCAACGTGGGCAAGCTCTCCGGGGCGGAGGACTTCACGCCGGACGACCTGCAGATCATCTCCGTGGTGGCCGCGCAGCTGGCCTGGATCCTCTCCAACTTCGAGCTGATGTCCCGCATGTGGACCCTGGCCATCACCGACGAACTGACGGGGCTGTACAACCGCCGCTACTTCTTCCTCCGCCTGCGCGAGGAGATCCAGCGCGCGGAGCGCTACGACAAGCCCATGTGCGTGGTCATGCTGGACCTGGACGGGTTCAAGGAGCTCAACCGCAGCCACGGCCACCTGGTGGGCGACGAGATCCTGCAGCAGGTCTGCGGCGTGGTACGCAGGAACCTGCGGGCCGTGGACATCGCCGCGCGCTACGGCGGCGACGAGATCGTGGTCATCCTGCCGGAGACCCCGGTGGCGGCGGGCCTGGCCATCATCACCCGCCTCCAGGCGGCCGTCAACGGCGAGGTCTTTGTGGGGCGCAACGGCGTGCCGGTGAAGCTCTCCCTGTGCGCGGGGATCGCCCAGTTTCCGGGGGACGCCGACGAACCGGAAGCCCTGATCCGCAAGGCCGACGTCGCCCTGCTTGAGGCCAAGGCGGGGGGAGGGGGGCGGATCCTGCTGGCCGACTGACGCTAGCTGCGCGCGCGGGCCTGGTCGCGGATGATCCGCGCGGCCTCGCGGTACGACAGCCAGATGCCGCTCTGCTGGAAGACCAGGTAGCGCAGGTACCCGGAGAGAGACATGAACTCGGTCTCCGGGGAGAAGGGCTTCAGGTTCTCCACATAGGGCAGCGAGACAAAGGCGGCCTGCGCCTGGATGCGGGGAGTGTAGACGAGGATGACGGCCACACTACCGCGGTCGAAGCCAACCGCCAGCCCCAGGTGGTCGTATGCCACCCCGGGGATGCCCTCGACGACGATGTCGGTGTACTGCGGCCCGTACACGCGCCGCACCTCCACCTCCGGGGAGCCCAGGCCGATCCCCTCAGGGGTGCGGAAGAGGCTGTTGGCGGCGGAGATGGCGCGGATAACGTCCCCGTCTCCGTACACGGTGATG
>JBBIIQ010000248.1:0-2575 GCA_037446405.1 Armatimonadota bacterium
CAACTCCTCCCGCTGGCGGTTGCGCCGCGGCGCATCCACCAGCCAGTCGAGCAGAGCGGCGGCCAGGCGCTGCGGCGTCAGGGCATCCTGCAGCAGCTCGGGCATCACCTCCCGCCCGGCGAGGAGGGAGGGCAGGCCGGCCCACCGCACCGCCGCGATTCGCCTGGCGATCCAGTAGTCCAGGGGAGAGGTCCTGTAGATGACGATGCCGGGGACGCCCAGGCAGAGCGCTTCCAGCGTGGCGGTGCCTGAGGCGATCACGGCGAAGTCGCAGGCGGCCAGGGCGTCGTACCCCGCCTGCGTCCCCCCCTCGACGAAGATGACGGGAAGGCCCGCCGGGCGCAGCGCCGCTTCTACCTGCGACCTGTGGTACGGCGCGGCCAGCAGGAGGAGGGCGCGCAGCGCCGGGAGGCGCACCCGCACGCGGGCCAGGGCTCCGGCGATGGCGGGGAGGTGGCGGCTCAGCTCCTGGCGGCGGCTCCCCGGCAGGAGCGCCACCAGGGGGGCCCCCGGCGGGACGCCGAGATGGCCGCGGATTACCTCAGGCGGTGCGGCCGGCCGGACGCGGTCGACGGCGGGGTGGCCGACGAAGCGGACGTCGGCCCCCGCCGCCCGGTACGCCTCAGCCTCGAACGGAAAGGCCGCCAGCAGGCGCGTGCCCAGCCGGGCCACCCGCCGGGCGCGCTTCCCGCGCCTTGTGGAGACCATCGGCGGTAGGAAGTAGGCGACGGGGACCTTTCCGCCCAGGCGCCGGGCCAGGGCCAGGTTGAAGCCGGGAAAGTCGATCAGGACCACCGCCCGGGGGGCGGCGGCGGCGATCGCCCGCCGCACCCGGGAGAGCCGGACGAGAAATGCCGGCAGGCGGGGGAGCACCTCCAGCCACCCCACCACGCCCCACGCGGAGCTGTCCAGCAACAGGCGCGCTCCTGCGGCGGCCATCCTCGGCCCGCCGACCGCCGGCAGGTCCACGTCGGGACGCAGGCGGCGCAGCGCGGCGACCAGGTCTGCCCCGTAGATGTCCCCCGACACCTCGCCCGCCACCAGGAAGATGCGGGCGGTCACTCCTGCGCGCTCGGCTCCCAGCGGACGACGCCGCGCGGCCGCTGGCGGGCGGCGCGCAGGAAGGCCACCAGTTCCTGGACGAGCGGGTGATCGCCCAGCTCGGCCTGCAGCCGCTCCAGCGCCTGCCCCATCCCCAGCGCGGACTGGTAGAGGATGCGAAACGCCCGGCGCAGCACAGCGCGGTCGGCCGCGCCGATCCCCTGCCGCTGCAGGCCGACGCGGTTCAGGCTGCGGCAGCGTGCGGGGCGGCCTTCCACCAGCATGAACGGCGGGCAGTCCTGGCGCAGGAGGCTGAACCCGCCGATCATCGCCAGGCGCCCGATGTGCACGAACTGGTGGATGCCGGTCATGCCGCCGATGTACGCGCCGTCGCCCACCTGCACGTGGCCGGCCATCTGCACGCCGTTGACGACGATGACCCGGTCGCCCAGACGGCAGTTGTGCCCGATGTGGGCGGAGCACATGATCAGGCACTCGTTGCCGACCACGGTGGCCGCCTCCTTCCCCGTGGCCCGGCTGATGTTCACATACTCCCGGATGCGGTTGCGGTCGCCGATGACCAGGTAGCTGCGCTCACCCTGGAAGTGCCGGTCCTGCGGTATGGTCCCCAGGGTGGCGCCGCTGGAGATCTCGTTGTCCGCCCCGATGCGCACGCCATCCTCGATGACGACATGGGGGCCGATGCGGGTCCCCGGACCGACGACCACGTCGCTGCCGATGACGGCGTACGGTCCCACCACCACGCCGGGAGCCAGGCGGGCGCCGGGCTGGACCACGGCGGTGGGGTGAACCTCCACCGTTCCCTGCGGACGGTCCCCTCCCGGGGTGGCGCTCATGACCACCGCGGCCCCATCACAGCGCCTCCGCCGGCTGCGGCCGCAGCGGCGGCGCCTCCACCGCGAACACGCTGATCCCCGCCTCCTCCGCTCGGGCGGCCAGCCGCAACCTCTCCAGGACGATGGTGCGGTGGGCCTCCACCGCCAGCACCCGCGCCCGTCCCGGCCGCATCGCCTCCACGGTCTCCGGCCCCACCGTGGGGAGGTCGAAGCGGGGGTCCTGCTGCGGTCGGCTCACCTTCACCACCACCGCACCCGGGGCCATGGCCGTGCCGCGGCGGATGGCCGCGTCCGTCCCCTCCGCCGCCTCCACGGCCAGGATCGCTCCGTGCTTCAGGACCACGGTCTGACCTACCTCGTAGGCCGCCAGCGCCCGGCCGACGGCCAGGCCAACGCGGACGTCGCGCTCTTCCGCCGGGCCGAGCGGCGGGCCGGCGAGCAGCCCCGGAGAGAGCACGAGATCGGGGACGTAGGCAAGCTGGTCCAGCACGCGGATCCCCTGCGCCGCCAGTCGGTGGGCCAGGGCGTCCAGGATGTGCTGGTCGCCCCGCTCCGGCAGGCGCTCCAGGAACCCGCGCAGGTCGGAACCCGCGGCGAGCAGCCGCGCCACCATCTCTCCGCGGCGGAACCGTCCGGCGAGCAAGACCTCGCGCACCGCATGCCGGTGCCACAGAGCC
>JBBIIQ010000249.1:0-1429 GCA_037446405.1 Armatimonadota bacterium
CCCCGCCGCCACGCCGCCGCGCTGGCGGCGGCGCTGGCCGCGCGGGGGTGCGCCGTCGAGGTGCGCGTGGGGATGAGGCACGCGCCTCCCTTCATCGGCGACATGGTCCGGGAGATGGCCGCCGCCGGGATCAGGCGGGCGGTGGGCGTGGCCCTGGCCCCCCACTACTCCCGGCTGAGCGTGGGGGCGTACGTAGAGACGGCCGAGCAGGCTAGGCCGCGGGAGCTGACCCTCACCTACATCACGAGCTGGGGCGACCACCCGGGGTTCCTCGCCGTTGTCGCCGCCCGCCTGCGCGCGGCGGTCCAGCGCTTCGCCGCGATGCCCCCGGTGGTTTTCACGGCGCACTCCCTGCCCGAGCGCATCCGCACCTGGGACGACCCCTATCCGGAGGAGGTCGGCCGCAGCGCTGCAGGCGCGGCCCGCCTCGCCGGCCTGCCGCGGTGGACCGTCGCCTACCAGAGCGCCGGGCGCACGCCGGAACCCTGGCTTGGCCCCGACCTGGTCTCGACGCTGGAGGAGCTGCGCGCACAGGGGGAGCGGGAGGTCCTGGTCTGCCCCATCGGCTTCGTCGCCGACCACCTGGAGGTCCTCTACGACATCGACGTGGAGGCGCAGGCCGTGGCGGCGCGGCTGGGTCTGCGGCTGGCGCGCACCGCCATGCCCAACGACGCCCCCGACTTCATCGCCGCGCTGGCCGACCTGGTCGCCCCGCATCTGGGGGCGCGCGTGCCGTGAGGGTCGCCGTCGTCGGCGGGGGCATCACCGGGCTGGCCGCGGCCTACGGGCTGCGCGGCGCTGAGGTCACGCTCTACGAGCAGGCTCCGCGCCTGGGGGGCAAGATCCTCACCGAGCGCGTGGACGGGTTCCTGCTGGAGGCGGGGCCGGATTCCTTCCTCACCAGCAAGCCCGAGGCGCTGGCGCTGTCGCGGGCGCTTGGGCTGGGGGCGGAATTGGTGGGCACCGGGCCCGACCGCACCGTCTACGTACTCTCCCGCGGCCGCCTCCACCCGCTACCCGAGGGGCTGGCGCTCGTCGCCCCCACAAGGGTCCTCCCCTTCCTGCGCAGCGGGCTCTTCTCGTTGCCGGAGAAGGCGCGCATCGGCGCAGAGCTGCTCCTGCCGCCCCGGACGGTGGACGGCGATGAGAGCCTGGGCGCCTTCGTCCGCCGCCGCCTCGGACAGGCGGCGCTGGACCGCATCGCCGCGCCGCTGCTGGCTGGCATCTACGCCGGAGACGCCGACCAGCTGAGCCTGCAGGCGACGTTTCCCCTGCTGCGGGACCTGGAGCGGAGGCACGGTTCGGTGATCGCCGGGATGCTGGCCCGCCGCCGCGCGGCGGCGGATGCCGACGGGCGCCTCCCTCTGTTCGTCACGCTGCGGGGGGGACTGGACCGCCTCGTGGAGCGGCTGGGCGCCGCCCAGGAGGG
>JBBIIQ010000249.1:1463-2490 GCA_037446405.1 Armatimonadota bacterium
AAGCCGGGGTGGGGGCGATCGCCCGCGAAGGGTCGGGATACCTGCTCGACCTCACCACCGGGGAGCGGGCGCGCGCCGACGCGGTGATCCTGGCCACCCCGGCGTTCGCCGCCGCCTCCCTGCTGCAGCCGCTGGCGCCGGAGGCCGCAGCGCTGCTGCGACAGATTCCCTACGCGTCCACGGCCACCGTCTCGCTGGCGTTCCGGGAGGGGGACCTCCCCTCGCTGCGGGGGCACGGCTTCGTGGTGGCGCGGGGGGAGGGCCGGCGGATCACGGCCTGCACCTGGGCCTCGGCCAAGTGGCCAGACCGCGCGCCACCGGGGTTCGCCCTGCTGCGGGCCTATGTGGGCAGCGCCAGCGACGCCGCGGTCCTGGAGCACAGCGACGAGGAGATCCTGCGGGTGGTGGGCGAGGAGCTGCACGCGGCCATGGGGATTACAGCTTCGCCCGTCTTCTGGCGCATCGTCCGCTGGCCGGCCTCGATGCCCCAGTACACCGTCGGCCACCTGGAGCGCCTGACAGCGGCGGAGGCGGCGCTGGCCCGGCTCCCCGGGCTCCTCCTGGCCGGCGCCGCCTACCGCGGGATCGGCCTGCCCGACTGCATCAGGCAGGGGCTGACTGCCGCGGCTGCGGTGGCGGGCCGGACACCTTGAGGCCGGAGCGGTCAAGCGTTCCGCGAGAGCTGCGCAGGAAGGCAGGGAGGCAGGCGAAGCGATCCGTGTCGTAATCCTTTGTGCCGGCCCGCCCGGCCCCGGCCCGCCCGGCCCGGGGGACCAAAGATGTCCGCCCCATCCGCATGCTAGAATCAATTGATTATGCCGTTCAGCGTGAAGGACCTACACGACCTCGTCCGGCTGCTGGAGCAGCATCCGGAGTGGCGGGCGGAATTGCGCCGACTCCTGCTGACGGAGGAGATCCTCTCTCTTCCGCAGGTGATGCGCGAGCTGGCCCAGGAGGTCAGGCTCTTGGCGGAGGCGCAGCGGCGGACGGAGCAGCGGGTAGAGGAGCTGGCCGCCGCGCAGCGGGC
>JBBIIQ010000250.1:0-2485 GCA_037446405.1 Armatimonadota bacterium
GACGATCGGCCGGCGGGCGGGTACGAAGTGGTCCGCCCCGGCCACCGCCGCGTCCAGGAGCCCCCCGGGGTTGCTGCGCAGGTCCAGCAGCAGCCCCTTCGCCCCGGCGCGGCGCACGCCGTCCAGGGCGCGGCCGAACTCGCCGGGCGTGCCCTCCTCAAAGCGGGCCACCCGCAGGTAGGCCGCGCCGGCCGCGCGCAGGCGCGCCCGCTGCGACGCGTCCAGCCACTCCTCGCCCTGCACGGTGACGGCGCGGATACGGGCCCGCGCCAGGGAGACGTCGAAGACCCGCTCGCCCCGGCGGAGGCGCAGGCGCACCACCGTGCCCGCCGGGCCACGGATGCGGGCGACGACCTCCTCCAGGGACATGCGCTCCGTGGGCTGACCGTCCACCGCCAGGATCTGGTCCCCGGGGCGCAGGCCCGCCCGGTGGGCCGGGCTGCCCGGGATCGGCTGCACCACCACCGGTCGGCCCGCCTCCAGCTCGATGTAGATCCCGACCCCGGTGAAGATGCCCCCCAGGTCCGTTTCCCGGAACTGCCGGTAGGCCTGCGGGTCCATGAAGCGCGAGTAGGGGTCCTCCAGCGCCTCGAACATCCCCCGCGCGGCACCGTAGAAGAGCACGTCGGTGGTGACATCTTTGACCAGGTAGACCGTGCGGATCTGCCGCAGCGCCTGGCGCAGCAGGTCGAATCCGCGGGCGTCGGGGTCGGCGGCGGCGAGGCTCTGCTGCCGTCCGTAGCCATAGCCGGCGGCAAACGCGCCGCCCACCAGGACGAGCAGCACCAGGGCGGCCACGGTGCGGTGGCGAGCGTTCACGGGCCTCACCTCAATTCCCCAGCATAGCGGAGGAGGCGGGCGGCGGCCATGCGCCACCGCAGCGGGCGGAGCTTCCCGGGCACGCGCCTAGGGAGCGACGGGGTTAACGGGGGTCCCGTTCACGCGGATCTCGAAGTGCACGTGCGGGCCGGTGGAGAACCCCGTGCTGCCCACCCGCCCGATCACCTCTCCCTGGCGCACGCGGGCCCCGGGAGCGGTGAGGATGGCGGAGAGGTGGGCGTAGAGCGTGGAGATCCCCTCCCCGTGGTCGATGATGACGATCTTCCCGTAGCCCCCGAACCACCCGGCGTAGAGGACGGTCCCATCCCACGCCGCCGCCACCCGCGCGCCGCGGGGCGCGGCGATGTCCACGCCGCTGTGCATGCGCCGGATGCGGAAGATGGGGTGGACGCGCACGCCGAACCCCGAGGTGAAGGAGCCTCGCGCCGGCCAGGTGAAGCGGCGGAAGCGGCCGGCCAGGACGGGAGGCCCGGCGGGCTGCATGCGGCGGATCAGCGCCACCAGGTTGCGGTCGGCCTCCTCCAGGTCCTCGATGACCTGCTCGTAGAGCGCGCGCTCGTTCTGGATGCGCGCCAGCAGCCGCTCCTTCGCCGCGGCCTCCTCCAGCATCCGCGCGCGGCGTGCCTGCGTGCGGGCGATGAGCGCGGTGACCTCCTCCTGCTGCGTCTCCAGCTCCAGGTAGAGGCGGGCGTACTCCCCGACGTCAGCCTCGTACTGCGCCAGGAGGCGGGCGTCGGCGCGCATGATGGTCCCCAGGAAGTGGGCGCGCGTCACCAGCTCGCTGAGGTCAGCGGCGTCCAGCAGCAGGTCCAGGTATCCGCGGCGCCCCCACTTGTAGATGTCGCGCAGACGGCCCTGCACGCGCGCCCGCTGCCCGGCCAGGCGGGCCCGCACCACCGCCAGCTTGGTGCCGGTGGCCTGGGCGCGGGCGCGGATCTGCCGTTGCTGCACCTCCAGACGCCGCAGGTCGGCCTCCGCCGCCTCGCGCCGCCGGTCCATCTCCTCCAGCTCGTGCAGCACCCGCCGCTCCTGCTGCCGCACCACCCGCAGCTGCGCCCGCCGCTCCTCCAGCTCCCGTCGCACCTGCCGCAGTTGCTGTCGCGCCCTGATCGCCGGCGTGGGCAGAGGCGCCGCGGCGGCCGCCGCCGGGGTCAGCGCGAGGACGGCCGCCAGCAGCAAGGCCAGGAGGCGGGGCAGCGGTGGGGGCGTGTGCAGGGGCTTCACGGTCAGGCCCGCAGGTAGCGGCGCAGCGCCAGCGTGCTCCCGCTCACCCCGACCAGCACCCCGCCCAGGCCCAGGGCGAGGACCATGGCCGGCAGCACCTCGGGGGGGTGGGCCAGCGGGAGGAAGGGCAGCGTCTGCCGCGCCCGGTCCAGCAGCACCACGTACCCCGGGACCAGCAGCAGTGCGGCCAGGGCGGTGGCCGCCAGCCCCTGCAGCGCCCCCTCCAGGATGAACGGCGACTGGACGTACCAGGGGCTGGCGCCGACCAGCTGCATGATCTCGATCTCCTGGCGGCGGGCGATGATGGTCAGGCGGATGGTGTTCATGATGATGATCACGGCCACGCCCCCCAGCGCCGCCGCGGCGGCGGCGCCCCCGGCGCGCAGCAGCGCCGTCAGCGCCAGCAGCCGGTCCACCGCCT
>JBBIIQ010000251.1:0-2470 GCA_037446405.1 Armatimonadota bacterium
GCGGCCGCCGCGGGCACCTGGAGGCGGTGGCCTCGGGCGGGGCCATCGCCCGCATCAACATCGACTTCCTCATCTACTGGAAGGTCTTTGACCCGGAGATGTCGGTCATCCAGGTGCAGGACTTCGCCGGGGCGGCCCGCGGCATCGCCACCACCACGCTGCGCGCCGTCATCGGCGACATCGTCCTGGACGACGTCCTGGCCCGCCGCGAGCAGATCAACCAGGTGCTGCGGGCCAAGCTGGACGAGGTCACCGAGCGCTGGGGGGTCAAGGTGACCACGGTGGAGATCCGGGAGATCCTGCCGCCGCGGGAGGTGCAGGAGGCGATGACCCGGCAGATGTCCGCCGAGCGCTCCCGCCGCGCGGTGGTCACGGAGGCCGACGGGAAGCGCGAGGCGGCCATCAAGGTGGCCGAGGGTGAGAAGCAGGCGGCGATCCTGCGCGCCGAGGGCGACCGGCAGGCGGCAATCCTGCGCGCCGAGGGCTTCGCCCTGGCCCTGGAGACCATCTTCGGCGCGGCGCAGAAGGTGGACAGCAAGACCATGGCCCTGCAGTACCTGGAGGCGCTGAAGGCGCTGGGGGCCAGCCCGGCAACGAAGTTTGTCTTCCCCCTGGAGTTCACCCGTCTCCTGGGGCCGCTGGGGGATATGGCCGGGCGCGCGTTTGGGAGCAAGGAGCCGGACAGCGGCCCTTAGATGATGGCCTGCGCCGTCTCCGGGTCGAAGAGGTGCAGCTTGCGCATGTTGAAGACCACCTCGACCGGCAGGCCCATCCGCGCCTCGCTCTTGGCGTCTACCCGCGCCACCACCGACTGGTCCCCGGCGGTCAAGTAGAGGATGATGTCGGAGCCGATGGGCTCGTGCACGTCCACCGTCGCCCGCACCGTCCACTCCTGCGGCGCGTCCCGCCACAGCGCCCGGTCCTGGATGTCCTCCGGGCGGATGCCGAAGATGACCTCCCGGCCGGCGTACGGCCGGGCGACAGGCACCAGGTCCTCTGGGACGGGAAGGCGGAAGGGCCCGGCATCGACCTCGATGCGCCCGTTGCGCTGCACCAGCCGGCTGCGCAGGAAATTCATGGCCGGGCTGCCGATGAAGCCGGCGACGAAGAGGTTGGCCGGCTTCTCGTAGAGGTTGAGCGGCGTGTCCACCTGCTGGATGACCCCGTCGTGCATGACGACGATGCGGTCGCCCATGGTCATGGCCTCCACCTGGTCGTGGGTGACGTAGATGGTCGTGGTCTGCAGCCGGGCGTGCAGCTTCTTGATCTCCGCGCGGGTCTCCACGCGCAGCTTGGCGTCCAGGTTGGAGAGCGGCTCGTCCATGAGAAAGACCAGGGGCTCGCGGACAATGGCCCGCCCCAGGGCGACGCGTTGCCGCTGGCCGCCGGAGAGCTGCTTGGGCTTCCGGTTGAGCAGCCCCTCGATCCCCAGCATGGCCGCGGCCTCGCGCACGCGACGGTCGATCTCGGGCCTGGGGTACTTGCGCAGGCGCAGGCCGAAGGCCATGTTGTCGTAGACGGACATGTGCGGGTAGAGGGCGTAGTTCTGAAAGACCATGGCGATATCCCGGTCTTTCGGCGGCACGTCGTTCACCAGGCGGTCTCCGATGTAGATGTCGCCGGCCGGGGCTTCCTCCAGCCCGGCGATCAGGCGCAGGCATGTCGTCTTGCCGCACCCCGAGGGTCCCACCAGCACGGTGAACTGCTTGTCAGGGATCTCCAGAGTCATGTCGTTCACCGCGGTCACGGTGCCGAACTTCTTGGTCAGGTGCTCCAGTTGAACCTTAGCCACGCCGCCTCCCACCTCACCCGTGGTGATCCAGGATCTGCCTGCACCCCTATCATTATTAAAGCACGGGCCGGCGGCGCGCCAGCGGTATTGGGCCCCAAGGCGGGGCGTTGCCGCGGGCGGCGGGGGGAGTGCATGGGACGGGTGGGGGATGGGCAGGCCCGCGGCGGGGCCGGCGTCACCCGCGCAGGCGCCGTTTGATCTCGTCGATGGGCGGGACAGGAGTGGGGTCGACCCCCCGGAGCAGCGCCACATAGACGCTGACGAAGTCGCCAAACAGCACCAGCGACAGCAGGCGGGCCAGGCGTCCTCTCCCCCGGGCGGTGACCTCGCTCACTGAGGCGGCAAAGCGGAAGGACACCTCCCGGGTCGCCGCGATACGACGGGCCACGTCCGCCTCCTCCTCCGGCTCCCGCAGCAGGACCACGGCCACCCGCCCGGCCAGCGTTTGGCCTTCCCAGCCCACGGTCTCATTGTGGTTCAGCTCGGAGAAGGCGTGCCACAGGGCCAGGACCTTCCCGTTCTCGTTGAGCTGGCTCTTCCAGCGGTACGCGACCGGCGCCAAGTCGGCGGTTGCGGCGTAGACGGCCGGCAGGTGGCCGACCAGCCGTTGCGCCAGCCGCTTGGCGGGGTTGCGGTCGGCGGAGACATCCCGCCCCAGATCCCCCACCAGATCCTCCA
>JBBIIQ010000252.1:0-2468 GCA_037446405.1 Armatimonadota bacterium
CCACCCGGCGGCTAGCGCTCGATGGGCACGTTCACCAGGCTGCCGTACTCGGTCCACGAGCCGTCATAGTTGCGCACCCGGGGATAGCCCAGCAGCTCGCGCAGCACGAACCAGGTGTGCGCCGAGCGCTCGCCGATGCGGCAGTAGGCGATGATCTCCCTGTCAGGCGTGATGCCCTGGCTCTGGTACAGCGCCCGCAGCTCCTCCGGCGCTTTAAAGGTTCCGTCCTCGCGGACCGCCATCCCCCAGGGGATGTTCTTCGCGCCGGGGATGTGCCCGCCGCGCTGCGCGCCTTCCTGCGGCAGCTGCTCCGGCGCCAGCAGCTCCCCCGTGTACTCCTTCGGAGAGCGGACATCGACGAAGCCATAGCGGGGGATGCCCACCTGCTGCAGCACGTCGTCGCGCAGCGCGCGGATCTCCAGGTTGGGCTCTTCAGCCCGGTACTGCGTGCGCGGGTACGCGGGCACCTCACGCACGAGCGGCCGACCCTCGTCGATCCACTTCTTGCGGCCGCCGTTCATGATCCGGGCGGTCGCGTGGCCGTAGTACTGAAAGACCCAGTAGGCCCAGGCGGCGAACCAGTTGTTGTTGTCACCGTAGAAGACGACGGTGTGGTCGTTGCCGATGCCGGCCTCGCTCAACAGGGTTTCGAACTGAGAGCGGGACGGCAGGTCGCGGCGCAGGGGGTCGGCGAGGTCGACCTTCCAGTCGAGGTGCACGGCGCCGGGCACGTGGCCGTGCTCGTAGACGGTGCGGTCCACCGACACCTCGACGATGCGCAGGTCAGCTGCGCCCAGCCGCTCGGCGACCCACGCGGTTTCCACCAGCACATCGGGTCTGGCATACCCCATACAGGTGTTCCCTCCTTCCTCCACATGTGCCCTGCGTCACGCTGGCGGAGCTGGCGCTATCGCCTCGATGTGGTGATAGTGGACGGTCACCCGCCCGCCCGGTGTCCCGTCCGGCTCAACGGTGATCAGAACCCCGTCCAGGGCGTCCAGGACGCCCAGCACGCGGCCCGTGAGCGTTGGCCCGCCGGGCGCGCCCGGTGCCAGCGTCAGCCGCGCGCGACGACCGACCAGCCGCTGCAGTTCATCCCTGGTGACCATCGGCCTCCCCCGCAACGCAGCCTCGCTTCGCCGCCGTCAGGCGGTCGCGGCGGTGGCGACGGCGGCGAGCCGTCGCTCGATAAAGTCGACGAAGACGCTGTGGGGATCGAACCCCACGACCCGGGGGGCATCCGTCACGAAGTTGGACAGGACGTTGATGTCGTAGTAGTAGCGGCGACCGTCCCGCCGGCTCACCAGGTATTCGATCCCGCCCACATCCAGGCGCGCCGCCGCGGCGATGCGCAGGACCTCGTCGATCACCATCCGGGACGGACGGTAGCCCTCCACGCGCAGGTTGGTCTTCGGGAGGTCCACGGGGCAGAGGTCCACCGCGGGCGCGGCCGCGCTCCCTGCGGTTTGTGTCTCACCGGTCTGGCAGATGTCGGCGGGACAGAGGTTGAAACCTGCCGCGGGGTTCGGGAAGACCTTGATGGCGTAGAGGAACCGCCCGTCCAGCACCTCGACCCGCACGATGTGGTCATCGGCGGGCGCGTGGTACTCCTGCACGAGGGCGACCCGGGTGAGTCCCGGATCGATGGTGCCCGCGCGGGCGGCCGCGTCCAGGTCCTCCCAGCGGTCGAAGCGCTGGATCCCGGCGCCGCTGCCGCCAATGTTGGGCTTCACCAACACCGGGAAGGTGAGATCCCGGGCCGCGTCCGCGGCCCCCTGCGCGGTGTTCACGACCCGCGTCCGAGGGTGCGGCAGGCCCAGGTGCGCCAGGAGGGCGACCTGCGCGGCCTTGGACAGCTCCAGCGCGAACGCCGCCGCCCCGTTCACCACCTGCACCCCCACCGACTCCAGCCACTGCAGGTAGACCAGCGAGGCGAAGATGGCGTGCCCGTGTCCCCGCATGTGCGCCGAGGGGCTCATGCGGTTGACGACCAGATCGTAGGGCGCGCCTGCCTCGGCCGGGTCGTAGGAGAGGCTGGTGGTGTGGATCCGCTCGTAGGGCACGCGCCGGCGGTCGAGCTCCGCGAACAGCGGCGCAAACCACTCCGGATGCTCGTAGAGGATGCCCAGGCGCGGCGAGGTGAGCCTCATTGCATCTGCCCCCCATCGTCTGCGCCGCCCGACAGCGCCGGCGGCCGCCGGCACGACGGGCGATCGCTCTCGTGTTGTGGTGGAGAACTTCCGGGCTAGGCCGGACGTGCAGGCGAAGGCGACAGAGCCTTCGCCCGAGGACAGATGCAGTCCCGCGGGAGGGGACCGTACCGGACGTGCCGCCGCTGGGATCGCATGCTTGCGCTAAATCCTAACACACCGGATGGGCCGGGACAATCCGGGGAAGCAGTGGCAGCAGTGGCAGCAGTGGCAGCAGTGGCAGCCGTCCCAGAATGAAACGTCGTGAGGATCCCTGGC
>JBBIIQ010000253.1:0-2445 GCA_037446405.1 Armatimonadota bacterium
CGGGCCATCATGCGCTGGAAGTTCTCCAGGTTCAGCGACTGCGGCCCGTCGGAGAGCGCCCGCTCCGGATCCGGGTGCACCTCCACCAGCAACCCGTCCGCCCCCCCGGCCACCGCCGCCAGCGCCATCGCCTCCACGTACCGCCACTTCCCCGTAGCATGGCTGGGGTCCACGATCACCGGCAGGTGGGTGAGGTGCCGCAGCACCGGGACGGCCGCCAGGTCCAGCGTGTACCGCGTGTAGTTGCCAAAGCCGCGGATGCCCCGCTCGCAGAGGACCACCTGGTAGTTGCCCTCGTTCATGATGTACTCGGCGGCGAGCAGCAGCTCTTCGATGGTGGCCCCCGCGCCCCGCTTCAGCAGCACGGGTTTCCCCGCCCGTCCCGCCTCGCGCAGCAGCGGGTAGTTCTGCATGTTCCGCGCCCCGATCTGCACCATGTCCGCGTACTCCGCCACCAGGCGGAGCTGGTGGGCGTCCATCGCCTCGGTGACCACGGGCAGCCCCGTACGCCGCCGCGCCTCGGCCAGCAGTTTGAGCCCCTCCTCCTCCAGCCCCTGGAAGGAGTAGAGGTCCGCGGCTTGAAGGCCCCGCCGCGCAGCAGCACCGCCCCGGCCGCCTTCACCGCCTCGGCCGTCTGCAGAATCTGCTCCCGGCTCTCCACCGAGCATGGCCCGGCCGCCACCGCCACCGCCGTGTCGCCGAAGGCGGCGCTCCCGACGCGGACCACCGTCCCGGCAGGCCGAAACTCCCGGCTAACCAGCTTGAACGGCTGGAGGATGCGCACGACCTTCTCCACACCCGCCGCCGCTTCCAGCGTCTCGCGCAGCAGCTCCTTGGTGTGGCTGTCGCCGACCACGCCGATGATGGTGCGCTCCGTCCCCACCGACAGGTGCGTGCTCAACCCCGCCTCCCGAATTTTCTGCACGACGGCCTCCAGCTGGGCCGGCGAAGCTCCCGGTTCCATCACCACAATCACGGCAACCTCACCTCGGAAACAAAAATGCTCCCGTCCCATGGACGGGAGCACAACCCTCCCGCGGTGCCACCTGGCTTCCGGGCAGACCCTACCCGGCGCTCACTTCCCGCATGCCTCTCGGGCCCATTCCCGTCGGCTCCGGCACCGCGCTCCCACCATCGCGCGGCTCGCTCGCACCCTCCGGCGCCTGGCGCACCGTCGGATGGCCCTCTGCGGGCTCCCTCGCCGGCCGGTACTCTTCCCGATCATCGGCCGCCGTTGTGCACTTGTGGCGGCATTATAGCACGGGTGTCAAGCGCGGGGCCAGAGCGCGAGGTCGGCCTTCTCGGCTCGGGTACCCTGCCGGGCTCACGCCGCCTCCACCGCGGCCACGAGGGGAGCGGTGCGCTGCAGCGCCGTGCCCAGCTTGCGGCAGCGCAGGGCCATCGCCTCCAGCACCGCCTCCGCCTCAGCTCCCCTGGCGCGGTTCACCTGGCAGCGCCATCCGTCGATGAGCACGGGGTGGAGCTCAACCCGGCGCACACCGCTGGTGTCCACGTCGAACAGGAACAGCAGCGAGAGGTCGTTGCGCAGCCCCGGGTCCACCGCATAGTCGTCCACGTAGTCGCCCAGGTCGTAGCAGATCAGCGCCACGCGCCCCGGCCGAGCGGCGGGGCGGTAGAGCTCGATCCCCTGCACCACGTGGGCGGAGGTGCCCAGCACCAGATCGGCGCCCGCCTCCGCCAGAGCGCGGGCGAAGGGCGGGTGGGCAGGCAGGGGCTCGGCAAGCATGTTCGGTCCCCAGTGCGCCGCCACCACCACCAGGTCGTGATGCGCGCGCGCCGCCCGCACCGCCTGCAGCAGCGCTGCGGCGCGGGGGTCGTCCAGGTCCACGGGCACGTAGAAGACCCCGGGCGCCTCCGCGCCCGCCTCCCAGTTGGGCTCGTTGTCGGTCCAGCTGACCAGCCCCAGGCGAAGGCCGCGCACGGTCAGGGAGACCACACGGCGCGCCTCCGTCGCCGTGCGCCCGGCCCCGGCGGCGGGGAGGCCGGATGCTGCCAGCAGGTCCAGCATCTCCTCCAGCGCCTCCGGCCCGAAGTCCAGCGTGTGGTTGTTGGCCAGGGTCACCGCGCTCACCTCCGCGGCCTGCAGCGCCGCCACCGCCTGCGGCGGCGCCTTGAAGTGAAACACCTTGCGCGGCCAGGGCCTCCCGGTCTCCTCTCCGGCGATGACGCACTCCAGGTTCACGAGAACCGCGTCGGCCTGCCGCAGCAGGGGCAGGGTGTCGCCCCACACGTACTCCGGCGGGCGGCGGCGCAGGACCGCGCCGGCGTTCCGGCCCAGCATCACGTCACCCGTGGCCGCCAGCCTCACCGCTGCCTGGCCAGCAGCGCGTCCAGCGCGGAAAAGAAGCCCGGGAAGGTCTTGGTCACGCACTCCGGGTCGGCAATGGCGACGCCCGTCGCGCGCAGCCCCACCACGGCGAAGGC
>JBBIIQ010000254.1:0-2421 GCA_037446405.1 Armatimonadota bacterium
CTGCGCCGGATTGCTCCTCTGGGTGCTTCCTCATCCCCAAGTTCCGAAACGGCTGCGCGCAACATGTTGGGCTTGACATCCCGCCCGACCCCATGATATCGTTCCGCTTCGAATGTACGCCGCGGGAGACGGGCATGGATAGGAGGGGGGGCAACCGCATAGCGTGCGCCGGGCAGCGCCCGGCGCTTTTTTTATGCCCTGCAATGCCGCGGCGGCAGGATACACGACCTGGAGGGGGGATGCCTGGTGCGTGACCTGATTGAGTTCAGGGCGGCCGTCGCCGACGCCGTCTTTGCCTTTGCCCGCCGGGAGGGGTTCGTCGAGCTGGACACCCCGGAGATCACCCCGGGGACCGGCGCCTGCGAGAACGTCCCCACCGTCTTCCGCCTGGACTTCCTGGGCCGCCTGCAGTTCCTGCGGCAGACCGCGCAGCTGGACCTGGAGGTGGCCGTGATCCGCTGGGGGATTCCCCGGGTGATCACCCGCGGCCGCTCCTTCCGCGCCGAGCCCAGGGCGGACGGCCGGCACCTCTGCGAGTTCCTGCTCATCGAGGCCGAGGCGCGCGACTGGGATCTGCAGGACCTGGTGGCGCACGAGCAGCGGCTGGTGCGCCACGTCATCGAGACCGCCCTGGAGCATCCGGCGCTGCCTCCGGGGCGGCGCAGCCGGCTGGAGCGTGACCTGCACACCTTCCACGTCATCAGCTACGCGGAGGCGATCCGCTTGCTGGAGAAGACCTGGGGGGAGGACCTCTCCGCCGCCGACGAGGCCCGGCTGACCGAGAGGCTGGGCATCGTCTCGGTGGTGCGCTACCCCCGGGAGATCAAGTTCTTCAACATGCTGGACACGCGCGGTGACGGTGCGGCCACGGTGGAGTGCTGCGA
Source organism: Armatimonadota bacterium (assembly GCA_037446405.1). Classification (GTDB taxonomy): domain Bacteria; phylum Sysuimicrobiota; class Sysuimicrobiia; order Sysuimicrobiales; family Humicultoraceae; genus Humicultor. The sequence continues at coordinate 885 of JBBIIQ010000254.1, forward strand.
CCTGCTGCTGCCTCTGGCCGGGGAGACCTTCGGCTCCTCCGCCCGGGAGCACGACGTGGCCATCCTGCGGCAGAAGCTGCTGGCCTCGTCCATGTACCGGCAGCTGGTGGACGCGGGCGGGGACCCCGATGTCTTCGAACCCTACCTCCAGCTCTTTGCGGGGAATCCCGTGCGCCGCGCCGGGTACGGGCTGGGCTTCGACCGGCTGATCCAGTACCTCTGGGGGGCGGCGGACGTTACGGCGGTGATCCCCTTCCCGGTGGACGCCCGCTACGGCCTCCCCTACGCCGCCGTCTCATGAGCGCGGTGCAGCCCGCCGGCGGGATCGTCCCCGCGCTGGAGGTGACCATCGCCGGGGTCCGCTTCCCCACGCCGGTACTGGCCGCGGCGGGGCCGCTGGGGTTCGGGCGGGAGGTGCGGGACGTGATCGACCTGCGGGCCTACGGTGGGTTCGTCACCAAGTCGGTGACGTTGGAGCCGCGGCGGGGCCATCCCCGCCCCGACCTGGTGGAGGTCGCCGGCGGCTGGCTCAACGCCCTGGGCCTGCCCAACCCCGGCGTGGCCGGGTTCATCCATCGGGACCTGCCGTTCCTGCGCACGCTGGGCATCCCCATCATCGTCAGCGTCGCCGGGGGGACGGTGGAGGAGTTCCGGCAGATCGTTGAGGTGCTGGAGGACGAAGAGGGGGTGGCGGCGGTGGAGCTCAACGTCTCCTGCCCCAACGTCCGTACCGGCCGCCTCTTCGGAAGCGACCCCGCCCTGGCCGCGGGGCTGGTGGCCGCGGTGCGGCCCCTGACGCGGCGGCCGCTCTTCGTCAAGCTGGGTCCCCTGGCGGCGGACATCGCCGCGGTGGGGAAGGCCGCCGCGGATGCGGGGGCGGACGTGCTGTGCTGCCTGAACACGCTCCCCGGGCTGGCCATCGACGTGGAGACGCGCCGGCCGCTCCTGGGAGCCGGTCCCGGTGGGCTCTCCGGGCCGCCGCTGCGGCCGCTGGCGGTCTGGAGCGTCTGGCGCGTGGCCCGGGCCACCACCCTGCCGGTCATCGGCATCGGGGGGGTGCGCACCTGGGAGGACGCGGCGGAGTTCCTGCTGGCCGGGGCCCGCGCGGTAGCCGTGGCCTCGGCCGCCGTCGACGCGGGGGTCCCGCAGCAGATCACCTCGGGGCTGCGCGACTACATGCGGCGGCAGGGGCTGGCCGACATCGGGGCGCTGGTGGGCCGGGTGGAGGGCCTGGAGGGGGTGGAGGCGGATGGCGCCTGAGCTGGTGGTGGCCCTGGATGTGCCCACGCTGCAGGAGGCGCGCAGGCTCGCGGCTCTCCTGCGGCCGGCGGTGCGCTGGTTCAAGGTGGGCCTGCAACTGTTCACCGCAGCCGGTCCGGCGGCCGTGGAGGTGGTGCGGGCGGAGGGCGGGATGGTGCTGCTGGACCTCAAGGTGCACGACATCCCGCACACCGCCGCCGCCGCGGTGCGCAGCGCGGCGCAGCTTCGGGTGGATGCGCTCACACTGCACCTGGCCGGCGGTGCGGCGATGGCCGGC
>JBBIIQ010000255.1:0-2403 GCA_037446405.1 Armatimonadota bacterium
CTCGCTGGCGGCAGCGCTGGCACCCTGGCTGGCGCCGCAGCGCCCCGACCAGATCAGCCTGGGGCAGCGGTGGACCCCGCCCGGCCGGGCGCACCCCTTCGGCACCGACGAGCTGGGCCGCGACGTCCTCGCCCGTGCCCTGCACGCCGGCCGGGTGTCGCTGAGCGTGGGGTACCTCTCCGCGGGGGGCGTGGCCCTCCTGGGAACGGCCATCGGCGTCGCTGCCGGTTACTACGGCGGGGCGGTGGACGGCGTCCTCATGCGCCTGGCCGACGTCGTGCTGGCCCTGCCGACGATCCCGCTCTACCTCATCCTGGCGGCGCTGCTGCCCGGTGGGGGCGTGGGCCGGATCATCGCCATCTTCGTCGCCTTCGGCTGGACCGGGGTGGCCCGGCTCGTCCGCAGCCAGGTCCTGGCGTTGCGCCAGCAGGAGTTCGTCCAGGCCGCCCGGGCACTGGGCGCCTCCGAGGCGCGCATCATGTTCCGGCACCTGGTGCCCAACGCCGTGGCGCCGCTGATCGTGGCCACCACGCTGGCCGTGGGAGGGTTCATCCTCGGTGAGGCCGCCCTCTCCTACCTGGGGCTGGGGATCCAGCCTCCCACCCCCTCCTGGGGGAACATGCTGCAGCGGGCCCAGGAGTACATCTGGAACGCCTGGTGGCTGGCGGTGCTGCCCGGGGTGCTGGTCTTCCTCACGGTGCTCAGCTTCAACTTCCTGGGCGACGGGCTGCGGGACGCCCTCGACCCGCGAATGAGGGTGTAAGAGTGGACGTGGGAAGGGGCTCAGCGCGGGCGGGGCGGGCAGGCTGGCTGCGGGCGGCGGCAGCCGCACTGGCGCTACTGCTGTGGACGGCGCCGCTGCAGGCGCAGGCCCGGCGGGACACCGTGGTCATCGGCATGGCCCAGGAACCGGACCGCCTGGGGGCCTTCAGCATCATGGTGGCGTCCTCCGTCGTGGATCACGCCCTGTTCGCCCAGGCCGCTCCCTTCACCGACCGCTGGGTGCGGATGCCGCTGCTGGTGGAGAAGCTCCCCACCCTGAAGGACGGCGACTGGGAGCTCCTACCCGGCGGCAAGATGCGGGTGACCTGGCGCCTGCGGCGGGGATTCACCTGGCACGACGGCCGGCCGGTCACCGCGCTTGACTGGCGCTTCACCTACGGCGTCTTCCGCAACCCCCAGACCCCTCTGGTCAGCCGCTTCGTCCTGGACAAGGTGGACAACGTGCTGGTCCCCAACCCGGCGGACCCCTACACCCTGGTCGTGCAGTGGAAGGAGCGCTACCCCTTTGCCGGCAACCTGCCCTTCGGGGGGCCCTTTCCGCTCCCGCGGCACCTCCTGGAATCCGCCTACCTGCGGGACCCCTCGCGGCTTCCGGCGCACCCCTACTGGCGGGCGCCGGTGGGGCACGGGCCCTACCGCTTCGTGGAGTGGGTCCCGGGGAGCCACATGGTCCTCGAGGCCTACGACCGCTTCCCCCTGGGGACCCCGGCGATCAGCAGGGTCGTCTTCCGCTTCATCCTGGACAACACGGTGCTGCAGCTGAACCAGATCACCGGCGGGGTGGATGCCACGGAGAACACCGGGTTCGACTGCCAGGCGGTGGAGCAAATTCTGCGGCGCAACCCCCAGGTCACCGCCCAGTTCCGCGAGGCCATGCGCTGGGAGCGGATCGACTTCAACCTGGACAACGAGTGGCTGCGGGACCGGCGGGTCCGCCAGGCCATCGCCTACGCCGTGGACCGGGCGGCGATCGCGGAGCTCTCCTGCCCGGGAGGCCGCCAGCCGGTGGCACACACCTGGCTGCCGCCCCGTCACCCCGCCTACCACCCCGGGGTGCGCAAGTACCCCTACGACCCCGGGCGGGCCCGGGCCCTGCTGGCGGAGGCCGGGTTCACCCCCGGGAGCGACGGGATCCTGCGGGATGCGAGCGGGAAGCGGGTGGAGATGACCATCATGACCACCGCGGGGAACGCGCTGCGCGAGCAGATCGAGCTGATCATGCGGGACCAGCTCCGCCAGGTGGGGATCGACCTGCGCATCGACAACCGCCCCGCCGCGGTGCTCCTGGGGCCGGTCCTGACGCAGCGCCAGTTCCCCCACATGATCCTCTACCTGAGCAACTTCTCTCCGGACTCCCTCCCCTTCAACCGCTTTCACAGCAGCCAGATCCCCAGCGCCGCCAACAACTGGCAGGGGGACAACCGGACCGGCTGGCGCAACGCGGAAAACGACCGCCTCTGGGAGCAGCTGGCCTCGGAGCTGGACGCGCAGCGGCGCCTGGCGCTGCTGCGGCGGCAGCAGGAGGTCTTCGCCGAGGACCTGCCCAGCCTGCCCCTGTACTTCCCCCTGCGCCTGACCACGTCGGCCCGGGCGCTGCGCGGGATCCGGCCCACGGGGCTG
>JBBIIQ010000256.1:0-2400 GCA_037446405.1 Armatimonadota bacterium
TCCAGCACCGCCCCCAGCCTGCCCAGGCGGCGGGCGACGGCCAGCGCCTCCCGCACCTGCCCCAGGATCTGCGGCTCGCCCAGGATCATGGAGTCCAGCCCGGCGGCCACGGCCAGCAGGTGGCGCACGGCGCCGCGGCCGCGCAGCACGACCAGCGGGGCCTCCTCGGGGGCGCCCGCCGCCTCCAGCAGGGCGCGGCGCAGCTCTTCCACCGACGCCGTGCCGTAGAGCTCGGTGCGGTTGCAGGTCACCAGCAGGAGGGCTTCGCCTCCCAGACCGGCCAGCAGGTGCTCGGCAGCCTGCGGTCCGAAGGCGAAGCGCTCCCGCAGGGCCAGGGGAGCGGTCTTGTGGCTGAGCCCGACGCTGGTGATCACGGCGCCCCCTGCCCCGGAGGGACCTCGTAGGCCTGCACGATGGCCAGCAGCATCTCGTCCAGCAGCCGGCCCAGGTCGCGCGCCGTCCTGGCCTGCGCCTCTCCCGGTGGAAGCGCCTGCACCGTGCGGGCCAGCACCAGGTCCCGGAAGAAGCAGTAGCCCTCCACGGCCTGGGAGAGGGCCAGACCGGCCGCGCGCAGCTCACGCCCGTACTCCTGCCCCAGCAAGCGCAGCCGGCGCCGGGCCTCCCGTCGCTCCACGGTCCCGCCCAGCGAGTGTGCCAGCAGCTCCACGACCTGCCGCCCGTGCTCCCGCGCCTTGGCCCGGAAGGAGTTGTTCAGCGCGGCGAACCACGGGGCCGCGCGCATGCGGCGCGCCGGCAGGCCGGAGACCAGGTGGAGGGTGCGACGGCGCAGCGTCGCCGCCACATCGCCGCGGGCCGGACGGACGGGAGCCATGAGGGCACGCAGGTCCTCCTCAAGGAAGCGCCGGTGGCCGCCTGGCGTGCGGAAGGTCTGCACCTTGCCCTGGTCCGCCCAGTGGCGCAGCGTGGCCTCATCCACACCGAGGAGGGCGGCGGCCTGACTGAGAGACAACCAGCGCTGTGTCCGGGCCACAGGAAGTTCCATCGGATAAATTCTATAGTTTCCTACCAGACCCTCTACAAATCTGCACAGACCGCACCAGGCTGTCCATCGGGAGAGCGCCCGATCTTTTGCCCGGCCGGAGGACCGAGGGCCTAGAGCATCCTGAGGAGGCGCGCGGCGATCCCCCCGAGCAGCACCGCCAGGGCCACCGTCCCCAGGGAGATCAGCGCCGCCCGCCGCCGCCCGAGGGTCCGGCCAAGGACGGCGATGGTGGCGATGCAGGGGATGTAGATGGTGTTGACCAGGGCGTAGGTAAACAGCTGGTCCCTGGTCATGAAGCTTGTCAGGTTCTCTGCCCCCCGTCCGAACTCCATAACGGCCAGCGCCACCAGCAGCTGCAGCGCCAGTTCCTTGCGCAGCACGGCGAACAGCAGCGTCAGGCCCGCCACCGCCGGCAGGCCCAGCCACCCTTCAACCACCGGGGCCAGCGGCCGCGCCGCCAGGCGGATCAGGCCGGTTTCGTAGAGGGCCCCCAGGACGACGCTTCCCGCCAGCACGATCGGCACCGCCACGAACACGAAGTCCCGCACCCGCACCCACGTCTTGCGCAGGACGGTGCGCGCTGTGGGCAGGTGGAAGGGGAAGACCTCGGCCAGCAGGTCCGGCGCGCCGCCCGGAATGAGACGGTTCAGCCCCCACCCCGCTGCGAGGATGACCGCGGTGACGACAGCGTACAGCGCCAGGGCCCACGGCCATCCCAGGTAGTACGCCACCGCCCCGAAGATGACGGCGGTGCGGGCGCTGCAGGGCACCAGGGTGATCAGGGTGCCGGCGATCAGGCGCTCCCGCTCGGTGCGCAGCGCGCGAAGGCCGATGATCGCCGGGACGTTGCACCCCGCACCCGCCACCAGCGGCACCGCCGCGCGCCCCGACAGCCCCAGACCTCGCATCACCCGGTCCAGCAGCACCGTGGCCGCGTTGAGGTATCCCGTGTCCTCGAGGATGCCGAGGAGGATGTAGAACGTGAGCACGTAGGGGATGCCGACGGAGAGGACCGCGTTCAGCCCGGCGTCAACTCCCCACAGCAGGGTCCGGGTCAGGGCCCCGTCGCCGAATCCGGCCCGCAGCAGCCACCGGATGCCCGGCGAGATGTAGCGCCCCCACGTTCCGTCCACGAAAGCGGCCAGAGCGCCCCCGCCCCAGAACAGGACGACGAAGACCGCGGCCAGGACGGCCAGCAGGATGGGAAGGCCCGTGGCCGGGCGGACGGCGGCCCGCCAGGCCGCGCGGGCGCGGAACTCACCGGGCGAGACCGTGGCCCTGGCAGCGAGGCGCTCCGCGAGCGCGTGGCGCTCCCGGGCCACAGCCACCGGCGTCGGCTCCCCGTACGCCGCCTCCAGGCGGGCGGCGGCGGAAGCGGTCAGCTCCGCCAGGGCCGC
>JBBIIQ010000257.1:0-2390 GCA_037446405.1 Armatimonadota bacterium
GGGCGTGAGGAGATCGCCCGTGTCGCCCGTGTGGCCTTCCAGCAGGCGCGGGCGCGGCGGGGGCAGGTGACGTCGGTGGACAAGGCCAACGTGCTGGCCAGCTCGCAGCTGTGGCGGGCCGTGGTGGAGGAGGAAGCGCGCGCCTTTCCCGACGTGGCGCTGCGGCACATGCTGGTGGACACCGCGGCCATGGAGCTGGTGCGCGCGCCGCAGCAGTTCGATGTGCTGCTCACGGAGAACATGTTTGGCGACATCCTGAGCGACGAGGCCGCGGGCGTGGTGGGGTCGGTGGGCCTGCTGCCGTCGGCGAGCCTGGGGGCGCGCCCGCCGGCGCTCTACGAGCCGGTGCACGGCTCCGCCCCCGACATCGCCGGGCGGCAGATGGCCAACCCGGTGGGCGCGATCCTGAGCGCGGCGTTGCTGCTGCGCCACTCCTGCGGGCTGGAGGAGGAGGCGGCCATGGTGGAGGAGGCGGTCTCCCGCGTCCTGGCCGGGGGGGTGCGCACCCCCGACCTCGGTGGGGAGGCGACGACCGTCGAGGTGGGTGAGCGCATCGCCGCTCTGGTCGCCAGGGGGGTGCCGGGCACCCCCCCGGCCACCGCGATCCGGGAGCGACCGGGGGGCCGCCCACTGCCAGCGGGAGGTGAAGACCGGTGAGCAGACAGGAGAGCGCGGTCGATCCGCGCGCCAACAGCCGGGCGCTCCTGGACGGGCCGGAGCGGGCTCCGGCCCGCGCCATGCTGCGGGCGGTCGGCTACGGGGACGACGACTTCCGCCGTCCGCTGATCGGGGTGGCCCACTCCTGGATCGAGGTCATGCCCTGCAACTACCACCACCGCCACCTGGCCGGGCAGGTGAAGGCGGGGATCCGCGCGGCCGGGGGGACCCCGGTGGAGTTCAACACCATCGCCATCTCCGACGGGGTCTCCATGGGGACGGCAGGGATGCGCGCCTCCCTGGTCAGCCGCGAGGTCATCGCCGACTCCATCGAGCTGGTGGCCCGCGGCCACCTGCTGGACGGGCTGGTGGCGATCACGGGATGCGACAAGACCATCCCCGCGGCGGTGATGGCCCTGGTGCGGCTCGACCTGCCGGGGCTGATGCTCTACGGGGGCTCCATCGCCCCCGGGGAGTTCCGCGGCCAGGCGGTGACCATCCAGGACGTCTTCGAGGCGGTGGGTGCCTACCAGCGGGGCGCCATGGGCGCCGCCGACCTGGCCGAGCTGGAGGCGCGGGCCTGCCCCGGGGCGGGGGCCTGCGGCGGGCAGTTCACCGCCAACACCATGGCCATCGCCTTCGAGGTGCTGGGGATCTCCCCCATGGGCAGCTGCACCGTCCCGGCGCTGGACCCGGCCCGGGACGAGCTGGCCCGGGCGGCGGGCCGGCTGGCCGTGGCTCTGGTGCGCAACGGGGTCCGTCCGCGGCAGATCGTCACCCGAGCGGCCCTGGAGAACGCCATCGCCTCGGTGGCCGCCAGCGGCGGCTCCACCAACGCGGTGCTGCACCTGTTGGCCGTGGCGCGGGAGGCGGGCGTCCCGCTGCAGCTCGACGACTTCGACGTGATCAGCGCCCGCACCCCGGTGCTGGCCGACCTGAAGCCCGGGGGCCGCTTCGTCGCCACCGACCTGCACCGCGCCGGCGGCGTGCGCCTGCTGGCGCGGCGGCTGCTGGAGGGGGGCCTGCTCCGCCCCGACACCCTCACCGTCACCATGCGCACCCTGGCCGAGGAGGTCGTCGACGCCCCGGAGACCCCGGACCAGGAGGTCGTCCGTCCCCTGAGCGCCCCCCTGCGGGCCAGCGGAGGATTCGCCATCCTGCGGGGCAACCTGGCCCCGGAGGGGTGCGTCGTCAAGCTGGTGGGGCACGAGCGCACCGCGCACCGCGGGCCGGCCCGCGTCTTCGACAGCGAGGAGGAGGCGTTCGCCGCGGTGGGCGCGGGGACCATCCGCCCCGGCGACGTGGTGGTCATCCGCTACGAGGGCCCGGTGGGCGGGCCGGGGATGCGGGAGATGCTGGCGGTGACCGGCGCGCTGGTGGGCGCCGGGCTGGGGGACGCGGTGGCGCTGGTCACCGACGGCCGCTTCTCCGGGGCCACGCACGGGCTGATGGTGGGCCACGTCACCCCGGAGGCCGCCGTGGGCGGGCCGATCGCCGCGGTGCAGGACGGCGACCTGATCGTCATCGACGTGCCGGCCCGCCGCCTGGCGGTGGAACTCTCGGAGGCGGTACTGGCACAGCGGCTGCGGGAGCGGCGTCCGCCCGCGCGGCCCGCCCCGGGCCCGGCGCTGGCCAAGTACGCCCGCCTGGTCTCTTCGGCTTCTGAGGGGGCGGTGACTACTCCCCGATGATCTTCACCAGGACCCGCTTGCGCCGCCGCCCGTCGAACTCTC
>JBBIIQ010000258.1:0-2352 GCA_037446405.1 Armatimonadota bacterium
TTTGGAAGAGCCGCCGCAGTAACTCGCCGCCGAGTCCGCGTCCCTGGAACGCATCGTTCACCAGTATGGTCAACTGCGCCTCGTCCGCGCGGTGCGATTTGCTCAAATGCCGCCTCGAGCACATCGTCGCTGCCCGTGAGCGAGCCCGTGTGCGACGCAGCCGCGCGCGCCGCGTGTTCCGTGCGACCTGGTTTTATCACGATTCTGCGTGATAAAGCCGACGCTGCCAGGGCGCGCCATCGCGGCGGCAAAGGTCGCGTTGAGTCCCGAGACCGTGCTCATCGCGCCGAGACAATTCGGACCGATGATGCGCATCTTGCCGCGCCGCGCCTGCTCGATCACCGCCGGCGGGATGCCGGCCAGTTGGGCCACGTGGATGCCGTAGGAGCGGTCGGCCGCCCCCGCCGCCACCCGGTGCAGGAAGACCACCTCCTCCCCCTCCTCCCGTACCAGGACGTTGACGTTGTGCACCCGAGGCAGCAGGGCGGCCAGTTCGGTCAGCTCATGGAAGTGGGTGGCGAAGAGGGTGCGCGCGCCGATCTGGTCGTGCAGGTACTGCACCACCGCCCAGGCGATGCTCATCCCGTCGTAGGTGCTGGTGCCGCGCCCCACCTCGTCCAGGATGATCAGGCTCCCGCGCGTGGCGTTGTGCAGGATCTGCGCCGTCTCCTGCATCTCCACCAGGAAGGTGCTGCGGCCCAGCGCCGTCTCGTCGGTGGCGCCCACGCGGGCGAAGATGCGGTCGGTGATCCCCACCACCGCCTCCTCCGCAGGCACGAAGGAGCCGATCTGCGCCATGATGGTGAGCAGCGCCGCCTGCCGGCAGTAGACGCTCTTGCCAGCCATGTTGGGACCGGTGACGATGAGGACGGCCCGTTCGTCGACGTCCAACTCCAGGTCGTTGGGCACAAACGCCCCGGCAGGCAGCGCCGCCTCCACCACGGGATGGCGCCCGGCGCGGACCCGCAATACCGGGGCGGTGCTCAGGGCCGGCCTCGTGTAGCCCCGCGCGGCTGCCACCTCCGCCAGGGCGGCCAGAACGTCCCACTCCGCCAGCGCTGCAGCGGTGCGCTGAATCGCCGCGGCGTGAGCGGCGACCTCCTCGCGCACCGTCGCGAAGAGGCGGGCCTCCACCTCGGCGATGCGCTCCTCCGCCCCCAGGATCAGGGCCTCCCGCTCCTTCATCTCCGCGGTGATGAACCGCTCGGCGGCGGTCAGGGTCTGCTTGCGGACGTAGTCGGGCGGCACCAGGCGGAGGTTCGGCTTGCTCACCTCGATGTAGTAGCCGAACACCTTGTTGTAGCCAACCCGCAGGGACTTGATCCCCGTGCGCGCCCGCTCCGTCGCCTCCAGGTCGGCGATCCAGCGTTTGCCCTCCCGCGCCGCACGGCGCAGGCCGTCCAGGTCGGCGTCGTACCCTTCGCGGATGACGCCGCCCTGGCGGGCCACCGCCGGGGGGTCGTCGACGATGGCCCGGGCGATCACCGCGGCCACAGCGGCGTGCTCCTCCACCTCCCCGGCCAGGAGGCGCAGCCGCTGCGCCGTCGCCTCCGCCAGGCTCGCCCGCAGCGCGGGGAGGCGCTCCAGGGACAGCCGCAGGGCCACCAGGTCCCGCGGGCTGGCGGAGCCGTGCCCGATCCGCCCCACCAGGCGCGGCAGGTCGGCGATGGCCTTCAGGCTGGCGCGGACGGCGGCGCGCAGCGCTGGCCGCTGCAGCAGCTCCTCTACCGCGTCCAGCCGCGCACGGATGGCGCCCTCCTCCCGCAGCGGCTGCGTCAGCCAGGCTCGCAGCAGCCGTCCGCCCATGGCGGTGACCGTGCGGTCCAGCACCTCCAGCAGGGTGTAGCGCACCCCGCCGTCGCGCTGGTTGCGCAGGATCTCCAGGTGCCGCCGCGTCCCCTCGTCCAGCACCAGGTAGTCGTCGAGCGTGTAGGTGCGCAGACCGCGCAGGTGCTGCAGGGGGCTCAGCTGCGTCTGCTGCAGGTAGTGCAGCAGCACGCCCGCGGCGCTGGTGGCCGCGGGGAGGGCGGCGCACCCGAACCCCTCGAGGCTGTGCACGCGGAAGTGCTCCTGCAGGGTGCGGCGGGCGTTGGCCTGGTCCCAGCGCCACTCCTCCAGCGGGGTGAGGTGCGCCGGGGCCAGGACGGCGCGCAGCGCCTCGGCCGCCTCCGCGGGGACCAGGATCTCCCTCGGCTCCAGCCGTGTGATCTCCTCGCGCAGGCGGGCCCACTGCGCGGCTGGGACCTCGGTCACGAGGAACTCGCCGGTGGAGAGGTCGGCTGCGGCCAGGCCCCAGCGCTCGTCGCCGCGGGCGAGCGCGGCGATGTAGACGCTGGCCCGGGGTGGCAGAAG
>JBBIIQ010000259.1:0-2345 GCA_037446405.1 Armatimonadota bacterium
GCCCCTGGCGGCGGCCCGCTCGGCGGCCAGCCCAAAGCAGGCCAGGCCGGCCCCCGCCGCGGTCACCAGATCCACGCCCTCGGCGACGGCCGCAAAGCACCCGACAACCGCGGTGGCCATGCACCCCGCGCCGACCACCGCCGCCAGCCAGGGGTGGCCGTTGTCCAGGGCCACAACTCGCCTGCCGTCGGTGACCACATCTCGCGCTCCGGTCACCGCCACCACCGCGCCGGAGGCCGCCAGGGCCGCGGCGATCTCGACCACCTCGTCGACCTTTGGGCTGTCCTCCACCTCGACGCCGCGCAGCGCGACTTTCCGGCCGGCCAGAGCCGCCGCTTCAGCGGGGTTGGCCCGAATCAGCGGCTGCGCGGCGGCAATGACCCTGCGCGCGGCCTCTGTACGCACCGCCGACGCGCCGGCGCCGACCGGATCCACGATGATCGGAATCTCCCGGCGCCGGGCTGCGGCCACAGCGCGCTCAACGACGGCCAGCCGCTCCGCGGTGGGGGTGCCCAGGTTCACCACCAGCACATCGGCCCGGCCGACCACCTCGGACACCTCGTCCGGGGCCATGGCCATGATGGGCGCGGCACCGAGGGCGCGGGTGACGGCGGCCACGTCGCTCATCGTGACGAAGTTGGCCAGGTGGTGCACCAGCGGTCGCCGCCGCCGCACCTCGAGCAGCAGCCTGGCGGCCGTCTCCCCCACTGTAGTCTCGTCCCGTCCCACGGTGTCGGACCCCCTCCCGCCGCCCATCGACGCTACCCATCTGCCGGTACAGTCCTGGGGGCCTTCCCCCAGACGCCAGCCGCCGCCAGGTACAGCGCGGCGGCGGCGACGAAGCTGGGCACAGATGCCCCCAGCCAGGGAAAGCGCGCGCTCAGGGGGAAGGGCAGGGCCAGCGCTCCGGCGGCGCCCGCCAGCAGCGCCTTCCACCCGGGGATCTCGGTGGGCACGATCCACTGGTAGGCGAGGAAGCCCGCCAGCCACGCGGCCACCGCCTTCCAGTTGACGCCGCCCCGGTACCAGTAGGGCCCGGCCGACCGGTACAGGGCCTTCAGGTCGTAGCGCCGGCGGCGCAGGACGAAGTAGTCCGCGGCCAGCACGCCAAACAGGGGCACGAAGAAGGCACCAATCAGGAAGAGGAAGACTTCGTACTGAACGATGTTGACGTTGGCGGCGATGAGTGCGCAGACCGCGCCCACCGCCACCGCCAGCCAGCGCTGCCGCGCCCGCGGGAGCACATTCTGGATGCTGACGGCGGTGGAGTAGATGTTGGCGAAGGCATTGTCGGTTTCGTCCACGAGCAGCAGCAGCAGCGCCACCCATCCGCCGGCCAGGCTGATGATGGCTGGGATCAGGTCCGTGGTCGCCAGCGTCAGGACGAACAGCACGCCCAGCGCGTAGAACCACACATTGGCCACGAAGTAGCCGGCGAAGGTCCCCCAGAACGCCGGACCGCTGCGGCGAGCGAAGCGGTTGTAGTCCGCCACCAGCGGCATCCACGACACCGGCATCGCCACCACCAGGTCCACCGCCAGCCAGAAGGGCAGGCTGCCGTCGCCGGGTCTGCCCAGCAAGGCGCCGATGTCGTGGTGCGTGAGCAGGTACCAGGTCAGGTAGATGGTCGTGGCGTACACGAGCCAGATGGCAAACCGCTCCAGCCAGCGGCGCACCACCACCAGAGGGCCGCCCAGCGCCAGCAGCGTGCAAAGGGCGGCAAACACCAGGACCCAGAGGACCGCGTTGTCGTAGGCGAACAGCGTCCTGGAGATCCCGTTGGCGGCCTGCGACATGATGAAGATCTCAAAGGAGCCCCAGCCGATGAGCTGGACGATGTTCAGGAGCGTGGGGAGGTAGGAGCCGCGGATCCCCAGGGCGGGGCGCAGCAGCACCATGGTGGGCACAGCCGTCTCGCTGCCCACCACCCCCGCCAGCGCCAGCAGCAGGTTGCCCACCACCGTGCCGATGCCGATGGCGGCCAGCGCCTGCGCGAGCCCCAGCCCGGGCACCAGCAGCGTCCCGGCCAGCAAGACCAGCAGCCCCACCCCCAGGCTCGACCAGAGGGCGAAATAGTCGACAAACCCCAGATACCGGTGCTGCCCGGGCACCGGCTCGATGGCACCCTCCGGCGGTGCCTGGATGCGCCCGCGGGCCAGTGCCTGGACCGCCTCCTGCAGGAAGGGCTTGAGGTCATTTTCCATTAACGGCGTCGGGTCCGGGCGCGCGGCCCTCGGGTCACCCGCGGACCAGCAGGGTCGCCACCCGGTCCAGCAAGAGGTCCGCGAGGTCCTCCTTCGGCATCCGGGGAACCCGCTCCTCGCCGTCCGGGCCGATGAGGACGC
>JBBIIQ010000260.1:0-2332 GCA_037446405.1 Armatimonadota bacterium
CCCGGCCGGGGGATCGCCACCGCCTGCGCCACCAGGCTGCCGAACCGCTGCGCCAGGGCGTCATAGGTCAGGGACGCCCGCGCGAACAGGCCGGGCGTTCGGTAGGTCAGGTTGGCTTCGGCGAAGCTGAACGTGCCGGCGATCTGGTCGAAGAGAAAGGGGCTGCGCCCGCTCACGGCCTGGGTGGTGTAGGTGGTGCGGAACTCCAGCAGCGGGGTGAGCGGCCGCACGTAGTCGGCCCGCCCGCCTGTGAAGAGGCGGCCTTCCCCATCGGTGTACCAGTTCCCCCGGCCGAAGGCGCGGAGCTGCAACGTGCCGCCTGCCAGCGTCACCGGCCCGCTCAGCGTAAGCAGGGCGTCGGCGCGACTGGCGTCGGTGACACCGAGCGGGGCGACGGTGTGCTCCCGGAAGCGCCCCACCCCCCCTTCGACCTGCAGGACGAAGGGCGACCGCCCCAGGCGGAAGGGAGAGAGGGCGAACGTCAGCTCGGGCAGGCGCTCCAGCGTGTAACGCTGGTCCCCGGGGAAGGCCTCGCCGTCCAGGTCCCAGCTCGTCTCCGCCACAAGCGTGGCAGAGAATCCGGGCCGGAAGTGGCGCAGGACGAGCCTGGGCACGAGCTCATCATCGATCCCAGACGGCCCTGCGGTCCGCGAGAACCTCACGATGGCGTCCCCGCTCAGGCCGGGAGCGAGCGTCTGGCTGTGCACCAGGTGGCTGGTGAAGCTGTGCACCGGTCCGAATGAGGTGCTGGAAAGCGTGGAAAAGAGAAAGGTGCTCGCGCGCGCCGTGCGGTAGCTGAGGTCGGTGGCGGCATAGAGGTCGCTTGTCGTGGGGGCGGCCGCCGGTGCCCGGAGGCTGTAGTCGGCAAAGAGGCCCAGACGGAGCGCAGGCGACAGTTCCTGCCGGTGCGTGAGGATGGCGCGCCAGTCTGTCTCCTCGAACTGCCGGTTGGCTAGGCGGTAGAGGAGCGCATTCCCCTGCCCCCGCTCGCCGGCAAGGCGGTAGAAGTGGTCGACGCCCAGGCCGGTGCCCAGCCGTTCCATGTAGTCGGCGAGGAGGAAGCCCCAATGCTGGTCGTTGAGGAAGTAGCTGTAGCGGGTCTTGACGAACCAGCCCTCGGCCGGGCTGTAGCCGATGACAGGAAACAGGCGACTCTCCTGGCGTTCCCGCAGGAAGATGATGAAGGAGGGCAGCGTGAGGATCCGCCGCCCGGCGATCCACAGCGACACGCGGCGGCCGACGACTTTATCGTTAAGGAAGACGGCGATCTCGTCGGCGGTCAGGTAGACCAGCGGGTCGTCCGGATCGCAGGTGGTGACAAAGCCTTCGCGGATCGACACCGTGCGGTCGAGCACCCCCTCCAGCCGCTGCGCCCGCAGGTGGACCCGTCCCAGCACTAGGGGGCTCCTCACCTCCGTCCGCGCCTGCTGCAGAACGCCCAGGCGGGTGCGCAGGTTGTAGGTCAGGAGCTCTGCGCTGGCCTCCTGCGATCCCACGCGCAGCCGGACGCGACCCTCTGCCGTCACCTCACCCGTCTCGAGGTTGGCGATGAGCGCATCGGCGTGGATGGTCACCTCCTCGAAGGTGAGGATGACGTTTCCCGTAGCCACCAGGACGCGCGTGCGCCGGTCGTAGCGGAAGGTCTCGGCGCGGATCCGTACCGGGACCTCGTCCCCCGGGGCCACGGAAGCCTCCTGAGCGCGGCCGCCGGGGGCGCTGGTTGCGGGCGAGGGGAGGGTGACGGCCAGGAGGACCGCGAGAACAGCGGCGGGAGCGCGGCAGGGACGCAAGGGATGACGCAGGGAACGGCGATCCGTGAGTTGGGAATTTCGCTTGACCCCTTCCCTCTCCTGCCACCGCCCCTTCGTTGACCCCACTCGCCTCCAGCCCGGAGAGCAGCCGTCAGGGCTGGGGATGCTTTGGAGGAGGCGGCCCCACCGGCTTCCTGGCGTGGACCACCACCACATCGGGGGCCACATACAGCACCAGTGGGGACTGCCGCAGGCTCCTCAGGACCTTCGCTTCCTCCCCGCCCTCGGGAATGCGAATGACGTAGACGCGCCCCGCCTCATCCGCCCGCACAATGTGCAGGCCGAGCCCGAGCAGCACCTCAGCCGCTGCGGAGGGTGAGGTGGTGGGGACGAACCAGACGCGGTACTGGCGGGGGATGACGACCACCCGACGGGGGCCCGCAGGTCCGACCGCACCGCTCCCCCGCGCCACCGGCCCTGAATAGGCCACCGCCAGAGCCAGCAGTGCTGCTCCTGCCACCCGGCCGGCCAGGACTGGCAACATCGGCGCCTCCCTCTATCCCTGCAAACGCAGGCGGGCG
>JBBIIQ010000261.1:0-2293 GCA_037446405.1 Armatimonadota bacterium
CGCGCACCAGCTCCCGGTGCACCGCCCGCAGCGCGTCGGCGACGAAGCCCGCCGGGGTCATCCCCTCCTCGTCGGCGTACAGGTGCAGCACGGCCGCCCCGCGCCGCACCAGGTCGACGGCCGTTGCGGGGGCCTGCGGTCCCAGCGGCAGACGCCACCCCACCACGGCGGCGGGGTTGGCCGCCTGCACGCGCGCCGTGGCCGCTATGGGGTCTTCGCCTTCCAGCTCCACGTAGGAAGCGCGCGCCCACAGGGGCCGGAGCTCCTCCAGGCCGTCGACCGGCACGCGCGGGCCCAGCGCCTGCGCGTACGGCTCCAGGTCGGCGCCCCACTGCTCCGCGTCCACGATGGCCAGCGTCTGCAGCCGGTCGGCCGCCATGGCGGCGGCCAGCAGCGGGTGGCGGTTGGGCGCGGGGAGGGGATAGGGGTTGAAGATGACGGGGATCGGCAGCTCCAGCAGCCGCAGGTGCGGCAGATCCCCCGGGGGGACCATCTCCGGACGGCGGCCCAGGTAGACCGCCGTCGAGATGTACTCGCGCCCGTGAATGCCGGCCCGGGTGGGGCGGACGATCTCCGACATGTCCAGCCAGATGGCGTCGAAGCCCGGTCCGGCGAACGGCCCGCCGTAGCCCCCACCGGAGATAGGGATTTTCCCCCGCTCCGCCATGAACCAGGTCTGGGTGATGATCTCGGGGGTCCAGTAGGGGTCGGTCCGGCCGCCGCCAGGGAAGGGGGCGTGCCCGTACTTCACGTACTCGTCGTGCTCCTCCAGGCGGAACTGCGCGGGCGGGGGGAATGGCAGGGGGGCGGGCGCGGTGTCGATGTGATACCGCCCGCCGCTGCTGGCAGCCTTCACGGCTTGTGGGCCGGCGTCCCTTCGACGGGCTGGACGGGGGAGCGGGCGCTGCCGCGGAACCAGTTGGTGATGGGCAGGCGGCGGTCCTTGCCGAAGGCCTTGGGGGTGATCTTCACCCCCGGCGGGGCCTGACGCCGCTTGTACTCGCTGCGGTCCACCATGGCCACGACCCGCTCCACCACCTCAGGATCGAAGCCCCGCTCCGCGATGCGAGCGGGTGGCAGGTCCTGCTCCACGTACAGTTCGAGGATAGCGTCCAGGACCTCGTAGGGCGGCAGCGTCTCCTGGTCGGTCTGCCCCGGGCGCAGCTCCGCGGTCGGCGCACGCTCCAGCAGCTCCTGCGGGAAGAGCTCGCCCCGCTGGTTGCGCCAGCGGGCCAGCTGGTAGACCAGGGTCTTGGGCACGTCCTTGATCACGGCGAAGCCCCCGGCCATGTCCCCGTAGAGCGTGGCGTAGCCCACGCTGAGCTCGCTCTTGTTCCCGGTGGTGAGGACGAGCCAGCCGAACTTGTTGGACAGCGCCATGAGCACCGTCCCCCGGATGCGCGCCTGCAGGTTCTCCTCGGTGACGTCTTCCGGCCGGCCGGCGAAGGCCGGGCGCAGCGTCTCGCGGAACGCCTGGAAGACCGGGTCGATGGAGACCTGCAGCGGGACGAGGCCCAGGCGGTGGCTCACCGTCTCGGCGATGCGCCGGCTCTGCGCCGAGGTGAAGAGGGACGGCATGAAGGCCACGTGCACGTGCTCTGCCCCCAGGGCGTCCACGGCGATGGCGGCCACCAGGGCGGAGTCGATGCCGCCGGAGAGGCCGACGACGACGTCGCGGAAGCGGTTCTTGCGTACGTAGTCGCGCGTGCCCAGGACCAGCGCCTGGTAGATCTCCTCCAGAGGCTCCAGCGGCGGCACCAGCGTGGGGGGCAGGGCGCCGCGATGGGAGGGGCGGTGCGGCCCCACGGCCACGGTGGGAGTGGCGATCTCCTCGTCCGCCGGAGCGGCCGGCCGCCCGCCGGCGCGGCGGGCCTCTGCCACCGCCTCCAGGTCCACGTCGCCGTAGACCAGGCCCTCCTGGAACTGCGGCCCGCGGGCGACCACGTTCCCCCGGTGGTCGACCAGCAGGCTCATCCCGTCGAAGACCAGCTCGTCCTGTCCCCCCACCAGGTTGACATAGGCGATGGTGGTGGCGTAGTCGCGCGCCCGCGCGCGCAGCATCTCCTCCCGCTGGCGCCACTTGCCGGCGTGGTAGGGGGAGGCGTTGATGTTCACCAGCAGCAGCGCCCCGGCGCGGGACGCGGCCTGGGGCGGGCCGCCGGGAGCCCAGATGTCCTCGCAGACGGTGACGGCGATGGGGGCGGGGGCGAAGGCAAAGAGCGGGCAGGCGACACCGGGCTGGAAGTAGCGCTTCTCGTCGAAGACGCCGTAGTTGGGCAAGCGCTGCTTGTGG
>JBBIIQ010000262.1:0-2265 GCA_037446405.1 Armatimonadota bacterium
CCGCTGGCGTGCGGCCTCCACGGGTGGCGGCGGCTGGGGCTGTCCGCCCCATCCACCGTGGCGGTGGTCGGTCTGGGGGCCATCGGCCTGCTGCAGGTGCTGACCGGCCGGGTCCTGGGGCACCGCATCGCCGCGGTGGGACGGCGGCCGGAGCGGCTGCGGCTGGCGGCGGGGCTGGGCGCGGCGCCGGTGGAGATCGAGCAGGGGGAGATCCCCCTGCAGGTGGAGGAGGCGCTGGGGACGCGCCCCGACGTGGTGGTGGAGTCCACCGGGACCGACCACATCTGGGAGCAGGCACCGGAATGGGTGCGCCCCGGCGGGAAGGTCCTGCTCTTCGGCGGGCTGGCCGGCGGCAGCCGCGTCACCTTCGACGCCGCGCTGCTGCACTACGGCGAGGTGGACCTGGTGAGCGCGTTCCACTACACGCCCGCCGATGTCACCGAGGCCTACCAGTGGCTCGCCGGGCGGCGCATCGATGTCCGGCCGATCATCAGCGCCGTCCGGCCCCTCGACGAGATCGTCGGGGTCTTCCAGGAGCTCGACCGCGGCGGTCCGGTGAAGGTGGCCATCATGCCCGAGGCGGCGGAGTGGTGCTGACGCTGCCCGCCGCCACGCGCGCCGCCGTCTTCCACGGCCCGGACGACATCCGGCTGGAGACCGTTCCCCTACGCGCCCCCGCCCCCGGGGAGACGCTGGTGCGCATCCGCGCCTGCGGGCTGTGCAGCAGCGAGACGCTGACCTGGTACATGCGACGCAAGGCTCCGCTGGTGCTGGGGCACGAGCCGGCGGGCGAGGTGGTGGCCGCCGGGGCGGGGGTGGCACTCGAACCTGGCACCCGCGTCTTCATCCACCACCACGCGCCCTGCCTGCGCTGCCGCGCCTGCCGCCGGGGCGAGTACGTGCACTGCCCCACCTGGCGGCGCACGCATCTTGAGCCGGGCGGCCTGTGCGAGTACGCGCTGGTCCCCGGGGAGATCACCGCCGCCGACATGCTGGCCCTGCCCCCGGAGGTCGGCGACGAGGCGGCGGTCTTCGTGGAGCCGCTGGCCTGCGTGGTCAAGTCCCTGCGCCGCGCCCGCGTGGGGGCGGGGGACCGCGTGGCCGTCGTCGGCCTGGGAGTGATGGGCCTGCTGCACATCCTGCTGGCCCGCCGCCTGCCCGTGGAGCGGGTGGTGGGGGTGGACCTGCTGATGGAGCGGCTTGCCGCGGCCCGCGCCGCAGGCGCTGATGAGGTGGTGCTGGCAGCGGGCAGCAGGCCCCAAGCCGACGATACGGTCGGGCGCGACGCCGTCGAAGGGGCCGAGGGAAGCGCTGGGGACGACGGCGCCGCGACCCAGGTGCGCGAGGCGACCGACGGGGGCGCGGACGTGGTCGTCGTCACCCCGGCCTCGCTGCAGGCGGTGCGGCTCGGCTACGAATGCGTGGCTCCAGGCGGCCGGCTGGTGATCTTCACGCCCGTCCCCCCGGAGGAGCTCTGGCCGCTGCCGCTGCACGACCTGTTCTTCCGCGAGGTGGAGATCGTGCCCACGTACTCCGCCGGCCCGGACGACACGCGGGAGGCGCTGCGGGCCATCGCCGGGGGGCTGCCGGTGGAGGGGTTGATCTCGCACCGCCTGGGGCTGGAGCAGGTCGCCGAGGGCTACCGGCTGGTGGCGGAGGGCCGGGCGCTGAAGGTGGTGGTGCGTCCGTGACCAGGCCGAGGACTCCGCTCCCCGCGTCCTCGTGCGAGGTCCCGGAGACGGGACTCCGCCCCCTGCGTCGCCTGCGCCGGTTCGACCCGGCGACGTTCTCCTGGGAGGGGGTCCCGGCGCAGGCGTACAAGCCCGCGGTGGACAGCGCGCTGGCCTGGGAGGGGGTGGTGCGCCACGTCCTGCTGGGCGCCTCCGCGGAGCCCGTCGCCTTCCACCTGCGCTACTTCGAGATCGCCCCCGGGGGGTTCAGCAGCCTGGAGCGCCACAACCACGCCCATGCGGTCCTGGTGCTGCGCGGGCGCGGCCGGGTGCGGGTGGGCGAGGAGACCTTCGAGGTGCGGCCCTTCGACCTGGTCTACGTGCCTCCGGAGGAGGCGCATCAATTCCAGAACCCCGACCCGCTGGAGCCCTTCGGGTTCCTGTGCTCCGTGGACGCGCAGCGCGACCCGCCGCGTCCGGTGGAGGACGCCCGCTAACCCCTCTCCCGCCACACGCTGGCCGCAGATCACGCAGGCCGTCGCCAGGGATCCTCACGACGTTTCATTCTGGGACGGCTGCCACTGCTGCCACTGCT
>JBBIIQ010000263.1:0-2251 GCA_037446405.1 Armatimonadota bacterium
CCTATGTCCTGTGCAGCGTGGCCGTGGACCTGAAGATCAGCGAGGTGGTGGACAAGCCCAACTGGATCGTCACGGCCTACGCGCCGCTATCCATGTTCGGCTAGGCGGCTGTCCGAGGGACGTCCGGCCCAGGCGCGCCAGCACAGCGTTTACCTCCGCCCAGGCCAGCGTGGAGAGGAGGTGGATCGCGCGGGCGCGGCTCCAGGCCACGGCCTCGTCGCGCCGGGGATGATGAGAGACCAGCGAGAGAATCGCCGAACTGTCCCAGTAGAGGAGAACCGTCCGGCGCGCTACCATGTGCCGTTGCGGTCTTCCCGCAACCACCTTTGGAGAAGCTCGCCTGCTTCCTTTGAGAGCACGGGTTCCGGCCACGTAGCTCCCGGCGGGGGAGGGGACAGCCGACGCTCCCGCTGCAGACGGGCCACCCACTGCTCGACGCTCTCCCTCCGCCCTATGGGTACCAGCCGGGCCACAGCACGCCCGCGCGCCGTGATCGTCCACTCCCGTCCCCGCTGCACATCGCGGAGCAGTTCGCTGAGCCTCGATCTGGCTTCCCTCACGCCGATCTGCCGCGCCGCACGTCGCCCGCGTAATGTGGTCATCGTGACTACATTCTACCATCTCCTCCCTGACCGCGGCCGCTCGCCCTCCCATGGATAGCACATCCGCAGTAGGCCTCCATCCCGGGCTGCGGCCGCTGCTGACGGAGGTCGGCGAGGTTCCCCCCGGCCCGTTCGTTCCGGCGCGCTTCCAGGTGGAGGCGCTGCAGGCGGTGGGGCAGGGTGACGTGGTCGTTTCCGCGCCCACCGGCAGCGGCAAGACCTGGATCGCCGAGCGGGCCATCGAGGACCTCCTGGCCCGGGGCGGCACCGCCTGGTACACGACACCCCTCAAGGCGCTGAGCAACCAGAAGTTCCACCGCTTCCAGCGCCTCTACGGCGAGGGGCGCGTGGGCCTGCTCACCGGCGAGCGGAAAATCCGCGCCCACGCCCCGGTCATCGTGGCCACCACCGAGATCCTGCGCAACGCCCTCTACGACGGGCGCACCGCTCCCGACCTGGCGGTGCTGGATGAGGCCCACTACCTGGGCGACCCCGAGCGGGGCATGGCCTGGGAGGAGATCATCCTGCTGGCCCCGCCGGCGACACACCTCCTGCTGCTGTCGGCCACGCTGCAGAACGTGGACGACCTGGCGGCGTGGCTGGCCCGCGTCCGGGGGCGCCCGCCGGCCGTGGTCCGGGAGTGGGAGCGCCCCGTACCGCTGCGCCGCATCCTGGTGGACGCCGCCGGCCACCTCCTGCCGGAGGACCTGGCCCCGCGCCTGCGGGGCGGGGAGCGGCGCCGCGGCTGGCTGGGCGTGACCGTGCGCGAGCTGGCGGCCGCCGACCTGCTGCCGGCCATCCTCTTCTTTCCCTCACGGCGGGAGTGCGACGAGGCGGTGCGCGAGCTGGGCACGGTGCGCCTGCCGGGGGAGGCGGCGCGGCGGGCGGCCTTCCGGGTGTGGGAGCACCGCTTCCCCTACCTGGCGGTGCACCCCTTCCGCTGGTTCCTCATCCAGGGCGGGGCGGCGCCGCATCACGCGGGGCACCTCACCGCCTGGCGGCTGGCCGTGGAGGATCTCCTGGACCAGGGGTTGGTCCGGGCGGTGGCCGCCACCACGACCCTGGCCAGCGGCCTGGATGTTCCCGCCCGCACCGTGGTCCTGAGCACCCTCTCGCGGCAGAGCCCGCAGGGGCGGGTCGACCTGACGGCCACGGAATTCCACCAGATGGTCGGGCGGGCCGGGCGGCGCGGCCGGGACCGCATCGGCGTGGTGGCGCTGCCGGCCGCCTCGCGGGGCGAGGCCCAGTTCGGCCTGGCCCTCGCCCAGGCGGAGACCGAGCCGGTGCGCTCGGCCTTTCACCCCGGCTACACCCAGGTCCTCAACCTGCTGGCGCGGCGGACGCTGCAGCAGGCGCTGGGCGAGCTGCAGCGCTCGCTTGCGGCGTACGAGGCGGAGCGGTCCGGCACCCTGCGGGTCCGTCCCCTGCGGATCCCACGCCGCCTGCCGCCGGGGGCCGCGGCGCGCGCGCTGGAGCAGACGCGCGACCCCCTGGGGCAGGTCTTCCTCCTGCGGGCGGTCCTCCTGCAGTCGCTGGGCTACCTGGACGACGAAGCGCGGCTCACGGTCGAGGGGCGCTGGGCGGCCCGCCTGCGCCACCCCCGGGCGCTGGTCCTCGCGGAGATCGTGCGGCGCGACGGCGTCCCCGCA
>JBBIIQ010000264.1:0-2179 GCA_037446405.1 Armatimonadota bacterium
CGCATCAACATCATCGATACCCCCGGCCACGTGGACTTCACCGTGGAGGTGGAGCGCTCGCTGCGGGTACTGGACGGGGCCGTGGTCCTGGTCACGGCCGTAGAGGGGGTGCAGCCCCAGTCGGAGACGGTGTGGCGCCAGGCCGACCGCTACCGCGTGCCGCGCATCGTCTTCGTCAACAAGATGGACCGCAGCGGCGCCGACTTCCTGCGCGTGGTGCGGATGCTGCGTGAGCGCCTGGGGGCGCACGCGGTGCCCGTGCAGATCCCCATCGGCGCAGAGGACGGCTTCCGCGGTGTGGTGGACCTGATTCGCCTCAAGTCCATCATCTACCTGGACGACCTGGGGACGCGCTCCGACGAGACAGAGATCCCCCCGGATCTGTGGGAGCTGGCGCAGCGCCTGCGGGAGGAGCTGGTGGAGGCGGCCGTGGAGCAGGATGAGGACCTGCTGCACCGCTATCTGGAGGGCCGGCCCATCGCTGAGGAGGAGATCCGCCGCGGGCTGCGCCGTGGCACCCTGAGCTCGGCGCTGGTGCCGGTGCTCTGCGGCTCCTCCTTCCGCAACAAGGGCGTGCAGCCCCTGCTGGACGCCATCATCGACTTCCTCCCCTCGCCCCTGGATCTCCCGCCGGTGCGGGGCGTGGACCCGCGCAGCGGCGAGCCGGCCCTGCGGGAGCCCCGCGAGGACGCCCCCTTTGCCGCGCTGGCCTTCAAGATTGTCACCGACCCCTACGTGGGCAAGCTGACCTATTTCCGCGTCTACTCCGGGCGCCTGGAGGCCGGCTCTTACGTCTACAACGCCAACAAGGGGCAGCGGGAGCGGGTCTCCCGCATCCTGCAGATGCACGCCAACCACCGCGAGGACATCCCTGCGGTCTCCGCGGGGAACGTGGTGGCGGCGGTGGGGCTGCGGCTGACCACCACCGGCGACACCCTCTGCGACGAGCGCGCGCCGGTGGTCCTGGAGGCCATGCAGTTCCCCGAGCCGGTGATCGCGGTGGCGGTGGAGCCGAGGACCAAGGCCGACGAGGATCGGCTCACCGCCTCCCTGGCCAAGCTGGCGGAGGAGGACCCCACGTTCAAGGTGCGCTTCGACCCTGAGACGGGGCAGACCCTCATCTCCGGCATGGGCGAGCTGCACCTGGAGATCATCGTCGACCGGCTGCTGCGGGAGTTCAAGGTGGAGGCCAACGTGGGCCGGCCACAGGTGGCCTACAAGGAGACCGTGCGACAGGCCGCCCGCGCCGAGGGGCGGTACGTGCGCCAGACGGGCGGCCGCGGCCAGTACGGCCACGTGGTGCTGCAGGTGGAGCCGCTGCCGCGGGGCGGCGGGTACGAGTTCGTGGACCGGATCAGCGGAGGGCGCATTCCCCGCGAGTTCATCCCCGCGGTGCAGGCGGGCATCCGCGAGGCGGCGGAGAGCGGCATCCTCGCCGGGTATCCCGTGGTGGACGTTCGCGTGCTGCTGCTGGACGGCTCCTACCACGAGGTGGACAGCAGCGAGATGGCCTTCAAGATTGCCGCCTCCCTGGGCTTCAAAGAGGCGGTGCAGCGGGCGCAGCCGGTGCTGCTGGAGCCGATCATGCGCGTGGAGGTGATCACCCCCGAGCCGTACATGGGGGAGGTGATCGGCGACCTCAACGCCCGCCGCGGCCGCATCGTGGCCATGGAGCAGCAGGGGACCTCGCGCGTCGTCCGCGCCCTGGTGCCGCTGGCGGAGATGTTCGGCTACGCCACGGCGCTGCGCTCCGCCACCCAGGGGCGGGCCACCTACACCATGGAACCCTCGCACTACGAGGAGATCCCCCCGGCCATCGCGGAGGCCATCCGCGGTCAGGCCGTGGGCGCAGGGCAGTGAGCAGGACGCACCTCATCATGGAGGACGGAGATGGCCAAGCCGAGGTTTGAGCGGACGAAGCCGCACGTGAACGTGGGGACCATTGGGCACGTGGACCATGGGAAGACGACGTTGACGGCGGCGATCACGCATGCGCTGGCGCACGAGGGGATGGCGCAGGCGAAGGGGTACTACGACATTGACAATGCGCCGGAGGAGCGGCAGCGGGGGTTGACGATCAACATCAGTCATGTGGAGTACGAGACGGGGAAGCGGCACTATGCGCACATTGACTGTCCGGGGCACGCCGACTACATCAAGAACATGATCACGGGGGCGG
>JBBIIQ010000265.1:0-2112 GCA_037446405.1 Armatimonadota bacterium
CCGGTACTTCCGCCTGGAGCGGGCTATCTGCAACCCGCCCCCGGTGCAGCGTCCCCATCCGCCGCTGTGGATCGGCGGCGGCGGCGAGAAGCGGACACTGCGCATCGCGGCCCGGTTTGCCGACGGGGTGAATTTCGGCGGGCCGGGGATCGGTGGGGGGCCACAGGAGGGCCTGGCCTATTTTGCCCACAAGCGAGACGTCCTCTTCGCCCACTGCCATGCCCTGGGGCGCGACCCCCGTGAGATCCGGCTCTCCTGCGGGGTCAATGCCATGCTCTGGGGGCGGTCGCGGGAGGCGGTAGAGGGACGCTTCCACCGCGTGGCCGCCGAGCGCAGCCTGTCCGCGCCGGAGCGGGAGCGGCTCTTCAGCAGCCTCCGCTCCGCGCTGCCTACGGCCGCCGAGGCGCGCGTGCAGGTAGAGCGCTACGTGGCAGAAGGGGCGACCTACATCACCGTTGGCCGGCCCACAGCCGAAGGGCTGCAGGCGTTCGCCAGCGAGGTCATCTCCTACTTCCGAGGGACGGCGGCCGCCCAGGACCGAGAGGGGTGAGCACGGTGCGCAGTTGGGAGCATGTCATCCCCCAGGCAGACCTGGCCGTGCACGACGCCGCGGGGTACGGCAGGCCGCTGGGTCTGGGAGTCCGGCCGGCCGCCCTGGTCGTCGACCTGAATTACCGCTTCCTCGGACGGCGCCCGGAACCCATCCTGCGGGCGGTGGCGCTGTGGCCGAAGAGCTCGGGCGACCGAGGATGGCAGACCCTCCCCTCCGTGCGGCACTTTCTCGCCCTTTGCCGGCAGGCCAGGGTGCCCATTATCTACACCACCGGCCAGGCCGATGCCCCGCGCAGCCTGCAGGCGGAGAAGAGCCGTCAACGGGGACCGGACGCCGACCAGGGGGAGCTGGCCATCGTCGAGGAGGTGCGCCCCGCGCCGGGCGAGCCGGTCATCCCCAAACCGCGCGCCAGCGCCTTCTTTGGCACCGCCCTGCTCTCGCACCTGATCCGCCAGGGGATCGACACGCTCCTGCTGTCTGGGTGCACCACCAGCGGCTGCGTGCGCGCCACGGCGGTGGACGCCTCCTCTTACGGCTTCCGCGTGGCCGTCGTGGAGGAGTGCGTCTTCGACCGCTTCGAGATCTCGCACCACGTGGCGCTGTTCGACCTGAACGCCAAGTACGCAGATGTCATCTCGCTTGCCGACCTGGAGACGTACCTGACCAGGCTACCGGCGTCATCCCTGGAGGTGATGCGCTGATGGCTGGCGCTGCGACCGCCGTGCGAGCCACGTACCAGGAGACCGTGGAACGCACCTATCCCGACGGGATCTCCACGGTGCGGGCCATCATCGGAGCGCGCCGCGACCTCCCCCTGGGCCGGCACATCCCCAGCGCGGTGCTCTGGTCGTTCGGGGTGGCCACGGTCAACCCCGGAGGCGAGATTGCGGCACACGCGCACTACGACCGGGAGGAGCTGTTCTTCATCCAGTCCGGCACGGGACTCCTGGAGACGGACCAGGAGCGGGTGGAGGTCCCCGCGGGGACGGCGATATGGTTCCCGCCGGGCTGCCGCCACAGGTTGGGCAACGCGGGGCACGAGCCCGTGGTAGTGATCTTCGTGGGAATGCGATGCGAGCGCCGCGCCCACGGCCAGGAAGGCGCCTGAGCGCGGCCCGCGCGGGAAGGGGGCGAGAGGAATGAGAACGGTAATCAGGACGTCTGCCCTGGCCCTGGGTCTGGCGCTGGTCGTCGGGGGCTTCGCCGGGCTGGCTGCCGCCCAGGCCGATTCGCGGCCGGAGCTGCGCATCCGGCTGCAGTTCGCGCGCCCCGGCGGCATCTTCGACCCGGCGCGCTGGCGCTACACCTCCGACTGGTTCGTCTACCCCAATCTGTTCAACTGGCTGGTCCGGTGGAAGCCCGGCACAGGAGGAAGCCAGCTGGAGCCGGACCTAGCGGAGCGCTGGACGGTCAGTGCCGACGGGTTGACGTACACCTTCTTCCTGCGTCGCGGGGTGCAGTTCCACCGGGGATTCGGGGAGCTGACGGCGGACGATGTAGTCTTCTCTATTCGCCGCCAGATCGGCGATGAGAAGATGTCCTTCAGCGAGGATTTCCTC
>JBBIIQ010000266.1:0-2109 GCA_037446405.1 Armatimonadota bacterium
ACGACGCTGCCGGGGACGACCTCCAGCACCGCCGCCCCGCCCGCGGCCGGCGGGACGGCCAGTGCGGCGGCCAGCACCATGGCCAGCGCCCCGGCCAGCACTCCGGCGGCCAGCAACGGGCCCCGGGGAGACGACGTGCGCCTCACGGCCACGGCGGGGACCAGCGGTACAGCGGCAGCAGTGAGTCCACCGGCGCGTAGTCGTCGGTGAGCAGGGGGACGTCCGCCACCGGGATGGGGTCGGCGTAGTAGTCGGCGGCGTACTTGAGGAACTCACGGTATGTCACCCGGGAGGCGACGGCCTGCGCGCGCCGCAGGATCTCGTCCCGCCCCAGGCCCCGCTCCTCAGCGGCGACCACGATGATGTTGCGGATGACGTCCACGTCCTCGTAGGGGCGGAAGGCCGTGGGGAAGAGGTAGAGGCCGGGGAAGACCTCGCCCATGGTCCGGTACATGGCGCGGAAGAGGCGGCTGCGGGGGCCCTGCAGCGCGCCGATCAGGTTGGAGAGGACGATCCCTCCCGGCGCCAGCCGCGCCCGCGCCAGCTGCATGAATTCCCGCGTGGTCAGGTGGAAGGGAATCGACTCGGCGAAGTAAGCGTCCAGGATGACCATGTCGTAGCGCCGGGCGGTCTGCCGCAGGAAGCGGCGGCCGTCCTGCACGACGACCCGCAGGCGCAGGTCCGCGGGCACGCCGAAGAACCGCCTGGCCACGTCCACGACCATCGGGTCCAGCTCCGCCACCTCCACCGTCGCCTCCGGGTAGTCGCGCCAGAAGCGCTTGGGAATGGAGCCGCCGCCCAGCCCGACGACCAGCACCCGCTGCGCCTGCGGGCGGAAGATCAGGCCCAGGTGGGCGTAGGCGGCGTAGAGGAAGGGGCTGTCGAACGGGTCCCGCAGGTACATCCCGCTCTGGAAGGAGCGGTCGAAGCGCAGGTACCGGGCGACGGCATCCTCCACAACGACGATGTGATGGTAGACGCTGTCCGCCTCGAACAGGATGCGGAAGCCGCCCACCCCCGGCATCTCCGCCCCCGCCCGGGGTGATGTCCCCGGCAGGAGGAGCACGCCCAGGAGGACGACCCAGGCGAGGCAGGCGGTGACGGACAGCCGGCGCCACATAGACCGAGGGACTCCGTCGAAGTGCATTGTACCTCCCCAAGCTCTCGCGCGCATGCCGACGCCGTCGGTGAGGAGGGCCGGCCCGACCTCGCGCGAGGCCTCGCCTCCCGCCTGCCCCGTCCCCTCCCCCGTCACCGGGAAGGGCCGGGCTGCGCGCCCTCCCGCGCCACTCGGCGCATCAGCAGCGCCCCGGAGAGGGTGCAGGCCGCCGCCAGAGCGAAGATGGCACGCACGCCCAGGCGCGGGACGAGCAGGCCCGCGAGCAGCGGCGCCGTAGAGCCGCGCACACCCACCAGGGTGTTGAAGATGGCCACGTAGTGCGCCACCCCGCCGGCGGGGGCGTAGTGCAGCAGCGCCGTCAGCCACCCCAGGTCCACCCCGGCCGAGGTGAACCCGTCGCTTGCGCCGGCGAGCAGCACCATCCAGGGGCTCACGGCGAGGAGGTAGACCAGCGGGGTGAGCGTGCCGACGAGGAAGACCAGGGTGAGGGCCGCGGGAGCGCTGCGCCGATCGATCAGCCGGCCCCACTGGTAGTAGGCCACGAGCCAGGATCCCGAGGTCACCGCCCCCAGCAGGCCGACCTGGAAGTTGGTGGCGTGGAGCACGTCCACCAGCAGCAACGGGACCGCCGGCCCCATCAGCCAGGCGCCGAAGCCGAAGACGAAGAAGGCGCCGAGGAAACGGCGAAAGCGGTGGTCCTGCCGCAGGGCGCGCCACGCCACGCCGGCCACCGGGCGCTCCAGCGCGTCCCGCCGCGGCGGGAGGCGCATGCGGCGGAAGATCAGGGCGCCGGCCACGCCGAAGGCCGCGGCCGCCGCGAAGACGAGCTGAAAGGGTACCGCTTGCATGATCCGGCCGCCCAGCAGCGCGGCGGCGATCCAGGCCGCGGCCATACCAATGCGCACCAGGGCCATGATGCGGGCGCGCAGATCCTGCGGGTACACCGCGCCCACCACCTCAGCATAGCCCAGCGCGGCCGCCGAGGCGAC
>JBBIIQ010000267.1:0-2098 GCA_037446405.1 Armatimonadota bacterium
GCCCGAGCCCCCCGCCTGTGGCGGGCGGGCTGGACTGCGGCGGTGGTTCTGGGAGTCGCCGCCGGCGTGTGGTGGACCTGGCGGCAGCCGCAGGCCGCCGTCTTCGCGCCGCCGCAGCCCGGGACGGGGGCGGTTCGGGCCACACCCCGGGCGGCTCCGCCGACGGCACGTGCTCTGCCGGGACCCGGAGGTGGTCTCCGGGGCGTCCCGCCGGCTGCGCCTCGCCCCGAGTCGACACCCGCCGCGCGCGTGGCCATCGTCTTCGACGACGCCGGGGCCACCGTGCAGCAGGTGGAGCCGATTCTGGCCCTGGGCCGCCCGGTGACCCTGGCCGTGCTGCCTGGGCTTGCGGCGTCGGCGGCGGTAGCCCGCCGGGCGACAGCCGCCGGCCTGGAGGTGCTGCTGCACCTCCCCCTGGAGGCCGAGGAGGACCGGAGGCTCGGCCCGGGTGGCGTGACCACGGCCATGAGCGATGAGGAGGTTGCCGCGGTGGTGCGGGCCGGCCTGGCGGACGTCCCCGGCGCGGTAGGGGTCAACGGCCACATGGGATCCCGGGCGACCGCTGACCCGCGGGTGATGACCGCTGTGCTGGCGGTGGTCCGGGAGCAGGGGCTTTTCTTCGTCGACAGCCGCACCACGCCCCGCACGGTGGCCCTGCCCGTGGCGCGCGCGCTGGGCGTACCGGCGCTGGAGCGGACGGTTTTCCTGGACAACGACGACCCCGCCTACATCGCCGGACAGGTCCACAAGCTCCTCCAGGCGGCGCGGGCCCGGGGCTGGGCCATCGGCATCGGGCACGCCCAGCGGGGGACCGCGGAGGTACTGCGCCAGCTCCTCCCCGAATTCGACAGGGCGGGCGTGGCGCTGGTGCCGACCTCCGCCTTGCTCAACACCCGGTGAGGTGGCCATGAGCACCCTGCGGGCGTTCTTCATCTACCTCTCGCAGCACCGCGGCATGCAGCGCTTCGTGCTGCGCAACCCGGTGACCCGGCGCGCCTCGCGCCGCTTCGTCGCCGGGGAGACGCTGGCGGAGGGGGTGGCGGCGGTGCGGGCGCTGAACGGCCTGGGCATCCACGCCAGCCTCAACTACCTGGGGGAGAAGACCACCACCCCCGCCGAGGCGGAGGAGGCCGCGGGCCGCTACCTGGAGATCCTGGAGACGATCACCCGGGAGCGCCTCGACTGCAACCTCTCCATCAAGCTGTCCCAGCTCGGCCTGGCTGGCGACGCGGCGCTGGCCGAGAGGCTGCTGCGGCGCATCCTGGAGGCGGCGGACCGGGAGGGGGTCTTCGTGCGCATCGACATGGAGGAGTCCGCCCTGGTGGACCCAACCCTGGCCCTGTGGCGCAGGGTCTGGGAGGAAGGGCACACCAACGTCGGCCTGGTCATCCAGTCCTACCTGCGGCGCAGCGAGCAGGACGTGGCCGACCTGGTGGAGACCGGTGTACGCATCCGCCTGGTGAAGGGCGCTTACCTGGAGCCCCCCGCGGTGGCCTATCCACGCAAGGCGGACGTGGACGCGGCCTACCGCCGCCTGACCGAGGTCCTGCTGCGCCGGGGCACCTACCCGGCCATCGCCACCCACGACCCCCGGATGATCGCCCATGCCCGCGCCGTGGCCGCCGGGGACGGGATCGGACCGGAGCGCTTCGAGTTCCAGATGATCTACGGGGTGCGCCGCGACCTGCAGGCCGCGCTGGTGCGTCAGGGCTACCACGTACGCGTGTACGTCCCCTTCGGTGAGCAGTGGTATCCCTACTTCATGCGCCGCCTGGGGGAGCGACCGGCGAATGTCCTCTTCCTGCTGAGGAGCGTCTTCGCGGAATGGCGGTAGGGGAGCTGCGTCTGGTTTCGGCCGCAGAGCTGCGCCGCCTGGTCCCCATGGCAGACGCCATCGACCTGGTGCGGGCGGCCTTCGTCCACCTCTCACGCGGCGAGGCCCAGGTCCCGCTGCGGGTCCCCGTGCCGGGGGAAGAGGGAGGGGTGACGCTGTACATGCCCGCGGCCGTCCCCGCCCTGCGTGCGCTGGGGGTGAAGGTGGTCAGCGTCTACCCCGCCAACCCCGCCCGCGGCCTGCCCACGATCACGGCGCTGGTGC
>JBBIIQ010000268.1:0-2040 GCA_037446405.1 Armatimonadota bacterium
CGTCCCCGGAACTCCTCGGTCTTGGCCCGCAGAGCCTCGGCGGAGAGGCGCTCCATCTCGGGCTCCAGCCGGTTGATCTCCTGGACAAGGGGCTCCAGGCGGCGGATCTCCCGCTCGCTGGTATGGCCCAGTAACCGGCTCAGCAGTCCCATGCGGCACGACTCCACAGCACAGCAGCAATCATCTCATTATACGCGACGGCGAGGGGCGACCCGCGCCCGGGCGGCCACGGGGGCAGTACAGCGGGGGCGGCGCTGCGGGGAGAACGGCAGAGGCGTCCCTACTGCGGGCGCCCCACCGCCAGCCAGCCCACGGGACGGTTCAGCGCGTTGAGCACCGCGCGGACCACGGCCTCCCGGGGGTCCAGGCGGACGACGGAGGAGCCGCTGAGGACCTGGCCATCCTGCCCGGCCAGCGTGAGCACCACCACGGCGACCTCCCGCTCCCCCACCCGCGCCATGCTCACGCCGTCCAGGAGGAGCAGGCCGGCCACGCGGAGGAAGACCTCCACGGCCCGCAGCGCCGCCGTGGCCACCAGGTGCAGCGGGGGACCGGCGGTTGGGCCGCTGGCCACCCCCTCGTAGAGGAGGCCGCGGTCCTCCAGGTGCACCTTCACCTCCGTGGTGCCGCGCAGGGAGGCCACGGTCAGGCCCACGTATTTCAGGCGGGGCGACGGGGGCGGCGGGGGCACCTCGCTGGAGCGCAACGTGGAGACGCGGACCTGCCGCGGGTCCACCTGCACGCTCAGCTCCGCGGCCAGCGCCGAGGCCACGTCCATGGCGATGACCTTGGGGCTGCGGTCCGCCTCACCCAGCACGTGGATCAGGGACAGTTCCCCCGCGGCGTCCGCCTCCACCCGTACCGAGACCACGCCGCGGAGGCGGCGCACGATCTCCTCCGCGTGCTGCTGCAGGGTCCCCCCGTCCCGCTGCTGCTCCACCCGAGGCCCCTCCCGGGGTGGGCTAGTCCGGCTCGATCAGCCCGTAGTCTCCCCGCTTGCGCCGGTACAGGACGTGGATCTTCTCCGTCTGGGCGTCGCGGTAGACGAAGAAGGCATGTCCCAGCCGCTCCATCTCCATGATGGCGTCCTCCGCCGTCATCGGCTTCATGGGAAAGCGCTTCAGGCGCACGATCTGCGGTGGCAGTGACGGCGGCGGCACCTCCCGCAGCGCCGCCTCCGCGCCCGCCACCTGCCGCCGCTTGTCCCGGGTGGCGGCGATGCGGCGCTTCTCGATGAGACGGCTGCGGCGCTTCTCGATCTGCTTCTCCAGCTTCTCCACGACCCCGTCGATGGAGGTGAACATGTCCCCGCTGCGGTGCGGCCCCCGCAGCACCAGCCCGTCCCCCCAGACGGTGACCTCCGCCACCTGGGTGCGTCCGGCGGAGCGGTGCCGCTCCACCTCCAGGACGACCTGGGCCTGGCGCAGCTGGCCCAGGTGCCGGCTGAGCTTGCGCACCTTGCGCTCGGCGTAGCGCTTGAGGGCATCGCCGACCTCCAGCCGGCGGCCCTGGATGATCACGTGCAACAACGCTACTCCTCGATCCTGACCACGTTGGACGCCTGCGGTCCGCGGGCGCCCTCGACGATCTCGAACTCGACCAGCTGGCCCTCCTCCAGGGTCTTGAACCCTTCCATCTGGATGGCGGAGTAGTGCACGAAGACGTCCCGTCCGTCCTCACGGGCGATGAACCCGTAGCCCTTCTCGGGATTGAACCACTTGACCTTGCCGCGGTGCGCCATACTCCCGCCCTCCCCAAACGCCTCCTTATGCATCCGACATCACGTTTGGGCTGATATTCTGCGCGGCAAATTATTCCCCCTCCGCGGCACCGCCCGAAGCGGCGGTGGTCACAGGGTGCTCCAGGCCCGCGCGGGAAAGTAGGTCTCGAAGGCCCGTCGGGCGTAGCGGTCGGTCATGCCGGCGAGGAAGTCGCAGACCATCCGCGGCGGCGCGGGGGCGTCGGGGACGGCGCGGAACTCCTCCGGGATCTCCTCCGGGTGCTCCAGGTAGTAGGCAAACAGCTCGCCCACCACCAGCT
>JBBIIQ010000269.1:0-2028 GCA_037446405.1 Armatimonadota bacterium
GGCCTCGGCGCCGACCCGCTCGATGGTGGCCGGGTCCTCCACGCGGTCGAGGAAGAGAATGCCGTCCAGGTGGTCGATCTCGTGCTGCAGGACGCGGGCGAGCAGCCCCTCGGCGTTCACGGTGATGCCCCGCCCGCGGCGGTTCTTCCCCTTGACGACGACCCGCGCGGCGCGGCGCACCGGCCCCACCACGCCGGGGATGGAGAGGCAGGCCTCGGTGGCCACCTCCTCCCCCTCGGCACGCACGACCACAGGGTCCACCAGCGCCACCAGCCGCTCCTCCACCTCGGCCACCAGCACACGCTTCCCCTGGCCGACCTGCGGCGCCGCCAGCCCCAGGCCGTTGGCCGCACGCATGGTGGCGATCATGTCCTCGATCAGGCGCTGCACCTCAAGGGTCACCTTGCCCACCGCTCTGGCCCTGCGGCGCAGCACCGCGGCCCGTGGCCCGTCGACGGTCACAATCTCCAGGACCTGCCCCCTGCGCATGACACTGCATCTCAGGATAGCACAGCCGCGCAGGGTTCACCGTCCCGGGGTCCACCGCCACCTCAGGGATTCAGCTCGACGGTGGCGCGCACGCCGGAGGGCGGGCGGCGCAGCCAGCCCGCCAGGGGGGCGCGCGCCGCGGCGCCGGGTCCGCGGAAGACCACCTGCCAGCGGCTCTGCCGTCCCCGCTGCAGGCGCGCCGGACCGAGCACCTCGACCTCCGCAGCGACGGTTGCCGCCAGAGTCGCCGCAGCCTCGCGGGCCGCGGGATCCCGCCCCGCCACCTCCACGGAGAGCACCTCCCCGTAGGGGGGGTAGCGGAAGGCGCGGCGCAGGCGCAGCTCCTCCCGGTAGAAGAGGCGCAGGTCGCGCCGCCGCAGCGCCAGCAGCGCCGGGTGGTCGGGCGCGTATGTCTGCACCACGTACCACAACCGGGCCAGGCCGCCGACCCGCCAGAGGGTCCGCAGCCCCTGCTCCGGGGCCCGGTAGTCGGGGTAACGCAGGGGCGCGTCCGCCAGGACCACGCCGGCCAGGTCGATCCCGGGCAGGCCGTCGACCTCCAGGACAAGCGGTGTGCCCACGAGGATTCCGCCCCGGTCGCGGAACTGCCGCACGATGGCGGCGACCTCCGCCGGTGTCCGGGCCACGTCGGTGTCGAGGCGGAAGACGGGAGCCAGCCGCAGCGCCCGGGCCAAGCGGGCGACACGCTGCGTCCCGGCGCCCCGTGCCGCGAAGATCCGGCCGCCACAGCGGGGGCAGACCGAGGGCGCGGAAGCCTCGTCGCGGCAGTAGCGGCAGCGCAGCACCTGCCGCGCGGCATCGTAGGCCAGCGGCACCTCGCAGCGCGGACACGCCGGCGCGTAGCCGCACTCGGCGCAGACCAGCAGGGCGGCGTACCCTTTCCGGTGGACGAAGAGGAGGGCGCGCCCGCCTCCTCTGAGCGTGCGCTCCAGCGCGGCGACCAGGGGCGGGCTTAGCTCCTCCTCCACCGTGCCCCCGCGCCGCCGCAGGTCCACGATCACCAGGCGCGGCGCGCGCGATCTCCCGGTCCGCACCACAGCCACAGCGGGGCGGCCGAGCAGCGCAAACGTCTCCACGGAGGGGACTTCGTCGGCCAGCAGCAGCGTCGCCCCTGCCGCCTCGGCCCTCCGCCGGGCGACCTCCCGCACGTGATAGCGGGGCACCCGCTCCTCGCGGTGGCCCACGTCGGCCTCCTCGTCCACCAGCACCAGGCCCAAGCGGTCCAGCGGGACGAAGACGGCGGCGCGCGTGCCGGCCACCACCGTCGCGCCACGCCGGCGGACCGCGAGCCAGCGGGCCAGGCGGACCTCATCGGGCAGACAGGCGTGCAGCGCCGTCACGTCGACGCCCAGCACATCCCGCACCCGCCGCGCAAACCGCTCCACCGCCGCCACCGAGGGGAAGAGCGCGAGCACCCCCTTTCCCCGGCGCAGGGTGTCGCCGACGGCCGCCAGGTAGGTCCCCTCCCGCTCTCCTCCCAGCAGGACGACGTCGCGCCGCGGGCCGGGCTCGCCCGCG
>JBBIIQ010000270.1:0-2019 GCA_037446405.1 Armatimonadota bacterium
TGGGCAGATAGAGGTAGGGCAGTGCCGCCCGGGGAGGTATGCCGGGCGGCGACGGTACCACGGGGTCGCCGTGCGCCGCGGCCAGCCCCTGCAGGGCGCCGCCGGCGGTGATGACGATGGCGGGAGCGCCGGCCTGCCTGGCCGCGGTGTAGGCGCTGATGGTCTCCTCGGTGTTGCCCGAATAGGAGCAGGCGAAGACCAGCGTCCGCGGCCCGACGAACCCCGGCACGCGGCTGTCCTTGACCACCACCACTGGCAGGGGGAAGACCGGCCGCAGCAAAGCCGCCAGGAGGTCGCCGCCGCCCCCGGAGCCGCCCATCCCCAGGACGACGACGGCGGTGTGCGGGCCGGGCGGCGGCCGCAACCGCAGCGCCGCTTCCCAGGCCTCAGCTCCCATGGCCGGGAAGCGAGCCACGAGGTCGGCCATCCCCTGGGGGTCGAGGTGCAGGTAGGTCTGCGGATCGTCGAGCGGATGCACGAAAGGTATTATAAGGCCATGCTGAGCGGGAAGAACCTCCGCCGCCTGCTGGAAGTGCGCGAGCGCATCCGCCGCGAGGTCGTGGCGCTGCCGCTGCGCCAGCAGCGGGAGCTGCTGCGGGTCATCGAGACCGCGCGGCGGCAGCGGCTGCCCGGCCCGCGCGATCCGCTGCGGGAACTGGCGGCGGGGGAGGTGCTGCGGGAGATCAAGTGGCTGGTCGGCACCCTCTCCCTGGAGGAGGCGGAGGCGGCCGCCCGCGCGCTGGACCGCTTCCAGCGGGAGCCGCGGCGCCGCGCGGCGCGGCGCTGACCCGGCCGTGAACATCCTGGTAACCGGGGGAGCCGGCTTTATCGGGTCGCACGTGGTGGACGCCTACGTGGCCGCGGGCCACGAGGTGGCGGTGGTGGACACCCTGCGCACGGGGCGCGCGGCGTATCTCCACCCCAGGGCGCGCCTCTACCGGGTGGATGTCGCCTCCCCGGAACTGGCGGACGTCTTCGCCCGGGAGCGTCCGGAGGTGGTCAACCACCATGCCGCCCTGGCCTCGGTGAGCCTCTCGGTGCGGCAGCCCCTGGAGGACGCGCGGGTCAACGTGCTGGGGACGCTCAACGTGCTGGACCAGGCGGTGCAGTCCGGCGTGCGCAGGGTCATCTACGCCTCCACCGGCGGGGCGCTCTACGGCGAGCCGGAGACCATCCCCGTGCGCGAGGACCACCCCGTGCGGCCGCTCAGCCCGTACGGGGCGTCCAAGTACGCGGGAGAGGTCTACGTGCGCCTCTACCACCGGCTGCACGGCCTGCCCTACTTCATCCTCCGCTACTCCAACGTCTTCGGGCCGCGGCAGGACCCGCTGGGCGAAGCCGGCGTCGTGGCCATCTTCACGGCGGCCATGCTGCGGGGGCAGACCCCGGTCATCTTCGGTGACGGCACGCAGACCCGTGACTTCGTCTACGTGGAGGACGTGGTGCGGGCCAACCTCCTGGCCACCACCTCCCACGAGTGCGGCGTGGTGCACATCGCCACGGGGGTCGAGACCACCGTGAGCGACGTCCACCGGCTGCTGGCGGCGGCAACCGGCTATCGGGGGGCGCCGGAGCACGGACCGCCCCGGGAAGGCGACGTCTACCGGATCGCCCTTGATGTGACCCTGGCAGCGCGCACCCTGGGATGGCGGCCGCAGGTTGCCCTGGAGGAGGGGCTGCGCCGCACGGTGGAGTGGTTCAGGACCCGGGGGCCGCAGGAGCAGGAGTGAGGGCAGAGGCGACGCTGCACAG
Source organism: Armatimonadota bacterium (assembly GCA_037446405.1). Taxonomy (GTDB): domain Bacteria; phylum Sysuimicrobiota; class Sysuimicrobiia; order Sysuimicrobiales; family Humicultoraceae; genus Humicultor. The sequence continues at coordinate 1,753 of JBBIIQ010000270.1, forward strand.
CCTGGCTGCCCTCTACGGGGTCCAGACCGCCTACTACGATGTCCGCGGCCAGCGGCAGCGCGCCTCGGTAGAGAGCCTGCTCGCCGTGCTCCGCGCACTGGGCGCGCCGCTGGAGGGCCTGCGCGACGTCCCCGAGGCCCTGCGGGCGCGGCGGGAGGCGGACTGGCGGGCAGGGTGCGAGCCGGTGGCGGTGGCCTGGGACGGCCGGCTTCGGGGGGTCGCGCTACGACTTCCGGGGGACGACTTCACTCCCTTTACCTGCCGCCT
>JBBIIQ010000271.1:0-1575 GCA_037446405.1 Armatimonadota bacterium
GCTCGGGCACCTCGTCCCCGGAGCCCATCAGTCCGGCGCGGCCAGCGTGCGCGCGTGGGCGAAGAGCGCCGGCTGGCCGCCGGTGTGCCAGAAGAGCACGGTCTGCTCGCGGGTGAAGACCCCGCGGCGGATCAGGTCGATCAGGCCGGCCATGGCCTTGCCGGTGTAGACCGGGTCCAGGAGGATCCCCTCGGTACGCGCCACCACCTTGATGGCCTCCACCGTCTCGGGGGTGGGGATGCCGTAGCCCTCCCCCACGTAGTCGTCGTAGACGACGACGTCCTCGGGGTGGACCGCCCACTCCGTGCGCGCCACCTCCGCCAGGTCGCGGACGATGCCGACGACGCGCTGCACGACCACCTCCCGCGGCGGCCCGGCGCTGATCCCGACCACCCGCGCGCCGGAGTGCGTCCACGTGGCCGCGGCCAGCAGGCCGGACTGCGTGCCGCCAGAGGTGCTGGCGTGGACGATGGCGTCGGCGCGGGCGCCCAGGGCGTTCAGCTGGGCGAACGCCTCGATCCCCGCCTCCAGGTACGCGGCCGCGCCCAGTCCCGTGGAGCCGCCGCGGGGGATGACGTACGGCCGGCGTCCCTGCGCCGCCAGCTCCCGCGCCAGGTCCTGCACCACGCCCATGACCACGTACTCCTCCGTGGTGTTGATCAGCCGCACCTGCGCGCCGAAGAGGCGGTCCAGCAGGAGGTTGCCCTGGATCTCCTCCGGCTCCTCCCCGGCCAGGACGAGGATCGCCTCCCAGCCGAAGATGCGCGCGGCGGCGGCGGTCATGCGGGCATGGTTGGACTGCGGGGCGCCGACGGTGATGATCACATCCGCGTCCCGCGACCGGGCATCGCCCAGCAGCAGCTCCAGCTTGCGCGCCTTGCTCCCTCCCAGCGCCAGGCCGGTCACGTCGTCCCGCTTGATCAGGATGCGCGGCCCGCCCAGGTAGGTGGAGAGCCGCGGCGCCTCCTGCAGTGGCGTGGGCCGGACCGCCAGGGGCAGCCGGGGCAGGTGGCCGAGTTGCATCGCTACGCCTCCTTCGGTGCAAGCGTCTCTCGCCGCAGGTCGGCGGCGGTGACGGCCCGGAAGCGCACGGAGGTCCCGGGCGCGGCCTGGGCCAGACGGGGAAGGTCAGCGCCGACCACGGTGGCGATGGTGGGATAGCCGCCGCTGGTGGGGCCGTCGGCCATGAGCACGATCGGCTGGCCGTCACCGGGCACCTGCACGGCCCCGGGCAGGGTGCCCTCCGGCAGGATCTCCGGGGGCGCGGCGTGCGCGATGGGCGGCCCGCTCAGGCGGTAGCCGGTGCGGTCGATCCGCGGCGTGACTGTGTAGACGGCGTGCAGCAGGTGGTGGAATCCTTCTCCGGTGAAGTGCGCTTCCTCCGGTCCCGGGATGATGCGCAGCACCAGCGCTTCCTCGGCGGACGGCGCAGGCGAGGGCAGGCGGCGCGGACCATGCGCCACTTCTCCCCGGCCCAGGACGTCTCCTGCCCGCAGCGGGGGGGGGCCGGCCCCCGGCCCCGCCACCGCCCCCGCGCCGGCCCGCCCAGGCGACGGGGACGCGCGAGGCCGGGCC
>JBBIIQ010000271.1:1585-2011 GCA_037446405.1 Armatimonadota bacterium
GCAGGTAGGTCGAGCGGCTGCCCAGCACCGGGGGGACGTCGACGCCGCCTTCCACAGCCAGGTAGGCCCACATCGCCTTCCCGCTGCGCCGGAACCCCAGCACCTGTCCTGGCCGCAGCGCCAGCGGCGCCTCCGCCGCGGCGGGCCGGCCGTCGACCAGGGCCTCCCACCCCGGACCCGCCAGGGCCACGACGACCGCTTCGACGGCCTCGAAGAGGGGAGCGGGCCAGGTCATCTCCACCGCCGCCGCCTGCGCAGGATTGCCAGCGCGCCGGTTGGCCAGCGCGTGGTGCTGCGGGTCCATTGGGCCGGACCAGGGAACGCCCAGGCGGCGGTAGCCGCGCCGGCCGCCGTCCTGCACCGTCGCCAGCAATCCGGGCTCGCGCACGCTGAGCGCAGGGCGCCGCGGCTGGACCGCCGGGGAGG
>JBBIIQ010000272.1:0-2009 GCA_037446405.1 Armatimonadota bacterium
CATCGACTGGGCGCCCGCGGGCCTCGGCCTGGGGGCGGTCTTCGCGCGCCAGGGCCGCGCGGGCAGGGGGGGGTAGGGCTGCGGCCGCGGCGCCCTGCGGCAGGGCGCCACGGCCATGACGTGGGCGCACGACAGCCACAACCTGCTGGTGGTGGGACGCTCCGCCGCGGAGATGGCGGCCGCGGCGCGCTGGGTGGTGGAGGCCGGCGGGGGCATGGCCGCGGTGCGCGGCGGGGAGGTGCTGGGGGCGGTTCGCCTGCCGGTCGGCGGCATCGTCTCCGACCGGTCGGTCTCTGAGGTGGCGGCGGAGCTGGCGCAGTACCGCCGCGCCCTGGAGACCCTGGGGTTTGCGCACGCCTCCCCGATCATGGCGCTGGGCACCCTCACCCTACCGGTCAGTCCGGCGCTGAAGCTGACGGACCGCGGGCTCGTGGACGTGCAGGCCGGGCGTATCGTCCCGCTCATCGTGGAGTGACGAGGTGACCCATGAGTGAACAGCCGCAGCGGCACATCCGCGTGACCACCGGTGCCATGCCCCGCTACTGCCTCATCCCCGGCGACCCCGCGCGGGCGGAGCGCATCGCCGCCCGGCTGGAGGGGGCGCAGGAGGTCATCCGCCACCGCGAGTTCGTCGGGTTCCGCGGTCAGACCTCCGGCGTGGCCGTGGGGGTCTGCTCCACCGGCATCGGCGGGCCGTCGGCGTCCATCGCCGTAGAAGAGCTGGCCAACATTGGCGTGGACACGTTCATCCGGGTGGGCTCCGCGGGGGGCCGGCAGCCGACCGTGCCGGTGGGCAGCCTGGTGGTGGTCACGGCGGCGCACCGCGGCGAGGGGACGTCGGCGGCCTACCTGCCGCCGGAGTTTCCCGCCGTCGCCGATCTGGACGTGACTGCCGCCCTCATGGAGAGCGCGCGCGCCCTGGGCTACTCCTTCACCTCCGGCATCGCCACCACGCGCGACGCCTTCTACCGGCGGGACGAGAGGCTGGCGGAGCTGCTGTCGACCGTCGGGGGCGTGGTTGCCGCCGAGCAGGAGTGCGCCGCGGTCTTCATCGTAGCTACGGTGCGGCGCGCCCGGGCGGGGGCGGTGCTGGCCATCGACTCCAACATCCTCCTGCCGCGGCTGGACCCCGGCGAGGGGGAGCGGCTCTTTCGCCAGGCGGAGGCCCGGGCCATCGAGGTGGCCCTGGGGGCTGTGGTCCGCCTGGCAGCCAGGGATGGGGGCGCCCTCGGTACCCGGTGACGCCGTCGCCGCCCGGTGACGCCGTCGCCGTCCGGTAACGCCGTCGCCGTCCGGTAACGCCGTCGCCGCCCTCTGCGCCTGCAGGCTCCCTCGGTCACCCCTTCGACTCGGCAAACGCGCCCGCTCGCTCCCGGGCGAAGTGGCACACCGCGCTGTGCCCGTTCTCCAGCTCGACCACCGGGGGGAAGACCGTGCGGCAGATGTCGGCGGCCACCGGGCAGCGCGGGTGGAATGGGCACCCCGGCGGCGGCCTCAGCGGCGAGGGGACATCCCCCGCCAGGATGATGCGCTCGCGCTTCGTCCGCGGGTCGGGCACCGGCGTCGCTGAGATGAGCGCTTCCGTGTAGGGATGGCTGGGACGGCGGAAGACGTCCTCGGTCGGTCCCTCCTCCACAATCCGCCCCAGGTACATGACGGCCACGCGGTGGGCGATGCTGCGCACCACGGCCAGGTCGTGGCTGATGAAGAGGTAGGCCAGCCGCCGCTCCCGCTGCAGGCGCAGCAGGAGCAGGAGGATCTGCGCGCGCACCGAGAGGTCCAGGGCGGAGACCGGCTCGTCGGCCACGATCACCTCGGGGGAGGTGGCCAGCGCGCGGGCGATGTTGACGCGCTGGCGCTGCCCGCCGCAGAGCTGGTGGGGAAAGCGGTCCAGGAAGGCGGCTGCCGGCTCCAGCCCCACCTCCTCTAGCAGCCGGATGAGCTCCCTGCGGCGGTCCGCGGAGGGCACTCCCGCCGCGGCCAGCCCCAAGCCCACCGTGTGGGCCACC
>JBBIIQ010000273.1:0-897 GCA_037446405.1 Armatimonadota bacterium
GGACCAGGAGGAGAAAGCGGTCCAGTTCCGGCAACGCTTCCACCAGGATCGCCCGGACCAGCCGGACGTAGGACGGCGGCATGCCGGTCTTCCGGCTCACGCGCCGGACGCCCCTCCGATGGCCAGCGCCTCCAGCCAGCTCCACATCACGCTCGCCTCGACCGGGGAGGGACTGCGGTGGAAGATGGCCTCGGCGACCGGCGCGGGAGAGACCTCCTCTCCGGCCAGTGCCCGCAGCAGGGGACCGACGCCGCTGAGGCTGGCCAGCCACCGCAGGTGGAGGTGGGGAAAGGTAACGCGGAGGAGCACGCGACCCGGCGGAGGCGCCAGAAGGCGGAGCAGGTCGGCGGCGCCCGGCAGGTCGGCGCCGAACGCCCCGGCGCCGCGGATCTGGATTGCTCCGCCCGGTGTGCCCCACCCCGTATAGGTCGGGCGCAGCCGCCCGTCATCCTCGAGGCGGGCGTTCCACTGCGTCAGGCGCCGGAGGCGGTGGCCGTCCGCGAGGGTCCGCGCCTCCCGGGCGGTGCGGGAGACGGCCACGCGGAGGGCCCGGCGGTCCACGGGGAGCCCTACCAGGGTGAGCGCTGCCAGCACGGAGACGATCGGGCGCTCCAGCCGCTCATACGCGGCGTCGAGCGATGGCAGCCGCGAGAGCGCCGCCCGCAGGGCCCGTCCCGCCTCCAGCACGCGCCGGCACCGCTCACCGTCTCTATCCGGCGCCGCCGCAAGCAGATCCCCGGGCTGAGGTCGCTCCCCTCCGCCAAGGAGCGCGCGCATGGCGCGGACGTCCCAGACCTCGTGCCCCAGCAGGTCGCACCCATGGCGCGCCAGCAGGACGAGGTCGCCATCCGCATCCGCCCCGCGTCGGGGGAGACCACGACGGTGCCGGCGGGAAGC
>JBBIIQ010000273.1:907-2002 GCA_037446405.1 Armatimonadota bacterium
GGCCGTCCTGCAGCACCACCGCCGTCTCGCCCAGCCAGGCGGGCAGCAGGCGGAGGACCTCCGGCTCTGCGGGAAGCCGCACGCACCGCAGGGGCGTGGCCCAGAGGAGGCCGGAGAGGCGGCCGCGGGTGGGGTGAGGCAGGGTGGGTTCGGCCAGCAGCGCCACGCAGGGCGCGGCGGCCATGTCGTCGACCGGCACCGGCACCGGCGCAGCACTGGCCGAGCGGCCGCCGCGCGCCGCGCATGGCACGACGGCGGTACCGGGTAGAGAGGCCCCGGGGGAGAAGCGCGCAACCACCATGGGGGAATCTGCTCTACGTCCTAAGTGTCACACCGCGGGGACGCGGACAAGGGCGTTTTGCCCCCTTCAGACCTGCGGCAGGGACCAGATCTTCGTTGCGAATGAACCCCTGATCTCCAGCATGAGGGAACCTGGCGGGAGGATGGTTGGATTAACGACGTAAGAAAGGATTTTCCGGATCAGGGGCGTTTTTACACTAGGTTAGCCCGTCCGGATGAACGCCGGGTGGGCTCAACCCACGGGGGCGATCCGGCCCCTCCGGCAGCGAAAAGGGCAAGCACGCCGCGAGGCGCGCACGCAAAGCCACGGGGCTCTCTGAGCCGGCCGGGCTGCCGATGGCGGAGCGACCGTGGGAAACCGAAGGCCCGGTGCCCGCTGCGCTTACGCCGGCGGGCATCGTGTTTCTGGAGGCCAGGCAGGGATGAAGGTCGACATACCGGTGGACATCGAGCAGTTAGAGCGGTGCGCCGCCGGATATCGAGAGGCCGGCAAGGACGCGCAGGCGCTGCCGCTCCTCACCCGGGCGGCGGAGATGCTCGCTGCGCTCGACCCGCTGCGGGCCGCTGAGGCGTGGCGGCAGGCCGGCTGCTGCGCCGTGCGGGTGTTTGACGTGAACACGAGTGTGGAGTGCTTCCACCGTGCCATCGCCCTCCTTGTTCCCACCGGCGCTCCGGCCACCCTGGCGCGGCTGCACAACGACCTGGCCGGCGCCTGCGTTGCCGCCTGCCGGCTCGGCGAGGCGGAGGCGGCGGCGCGGGAGGCGGAGCGCCTGGCCAGGAGCGCCAGGAGCGTCC